>CADBPH010000178.1 GCA_902796455.1 uncultured Bacteroidia bacterium | reverse complement strand
GGTCCCGTCCGCAGGGGTATCCGGCGGGACCTGACGCGGTTGTTTTCCGCCCGGGAAAGCGAACTCGGCCAGGAGAAGGGACACAGGAAGATCGCGGTTCTGGAGGACGGGACCGTTGAATTGATAAATGGCAGATGGAAAGCAAGCTATGCATTCAGGGAAATTCTATGAGTTGATTTCCTTCCGGCAAGAAGGGAACCTGCTTCACTTCGAGGTCCGGCTGTGCCCGGAAAGCGAGGTGTATCAGGCTCATTTTCCGGGATTTCCGATCACGCCGGGGGCTTGTGAACTCCGGCTGGTGACGGAGCTGCTTTCCCATGCCCGGGGACGCTCGCTGGCCCTGAAAGGCATTTCCCTCGCCAAGTTCCTTTCTCCCTTGTTCCCGGGAGATGGGACAATGGTCCGGGTGGAGATATCGGACGTGATCCTTTCGGGTGACAGCCTGACGGCGAAAGCGGTTATCGCCGATGATTCCCAGACCTATGCACGCATCGCGGCGGAATACACCCTTGCCGATACCTGTGTCATCATCCCCGTGTACAACAATGCCGGTACGCTCTGCGGTGTGTTGGACCGCGTCCGGGCCATTGTTCCGGACGTGCTGGTCGTGGACGACGGCAGTACAGACCTCTCAGAGGCGGATCGCCTGCATGTAAAGGAGAACGCCCTCGCGGTGTTGCGGCATGACCGCAACCGCGGGAAAGGCGCAGCACTCCGTACAGGGCTCCTGGAGGCCCGCAGACGCGGTTTTTCGAAGGCGATCACCCTCGATGCGGACGGCCAGCATTTCCCGGAAGACCTGCCGTTGTTCCTGCAGGCTGCCGCCCGGCATCCGGATGCGATGCTGATCGGCCGGCGCAATCTCGTGCAGGAAAACATGCCGGGCGGGAATACCTTCGCCAACCGGTTTTCCAACTTTTGGTTTGCTGTCCAGACCGGGGTCCGGCTGGGCGATACCCAGACGGGATACCGGCTGTACCAGCTAGACCGGCTCGGCCGGATGCGCTGGCTGACCCCGCGGTATGAAGCGGAATTGGAACTGCTTGTATTCCAGTGCTGGAAGGGTGTTCCGATGGTCGAGGTCCCGGTCCGGGTCTATTATGCGCCGGAAGGAGAGCGGGTCTCGCATTTCCGTCCTTTCCGGGATTTTGCGCGGATCAGCCTGCTCAATACCGTCCTGTGCCTGGCGGCGCTCGTGTACGGATGGCCCAGCCGCCTCTTCCGGGGGTTGTTTAGTAGGAGAACGCGCTGATGGTGAAGTTTTTCCTGAAACTATACGATGCCTGGGTGCGTCGCCCGTGGATTCCCGTCTTGCTGGCGGTGATCCTGTGCGGGACTTTCCTGTTCCTGTCCACCCGGCTGCATTATGAGGAAGATATTTCCAAGTTCCTGCCGGCCAATTCGGAGAATGAGCGCTATTCGGAGATTTACCAGGCCCTGTCGCAGAAGAACAACGTGGCATTGCTGTTCTCCTACGTGGGCAGCGAGCCCGTGGATACCGTGTCCCGGATCGCTGAGGCGATGGATGCGTTCGAGACGTTGTGGGCTGAAGTGGACAGTACCGGCCTCATACCGGAGACGGCTTTGTCGGTGGATCCTTCCCAGGCGCTCGGCTTGGCGGACGTCCTGCTGGAACAGGTGCCGTTTTATCTGGAAGAAGCGGATTATCAGAGGATTGATTCGCTGCTGAATCTTCCCGGCTATGTCCGGAATACGTTGCAGGAAAACCGCCGGATGCTTCTGCTGCCCGGGTCCGGCGCGATGCAGCGAACCTTGCGAAGTGATCCGCTCCATTTGTTTTCACCGGTCCTGACGGCATTCCGGGACCAGGCGCCGACGGGCGGATTCACCCTTCTGGACGGGCATCTCTATACCCGGGACGGGAAAGTGGGGATCGGCTTCATGACCTCCCCGTTCGGCGGCAGCGAAACCGCCGGAAATGCCCGGATTGCCGGTATGCTGGAAGAGGCAGTCAGCCGGATGTCCGCTGAATGGCCGGATATGGATATTTCTGCGGTGGGCGCTCCGCTGATCGCCGTTTCCAATGCGGACCGGATCAAGAAAGACAGTCTGCTCGCGGTCAGTATCTCGCTGATTTTGATCTTCTTGCTGCTCTGGCTGTCTTTCCGGAGAATTTCGGATATCTTCTGGATCGGCGCCTCGATCCTGTTCGGCGGGCTTTTCTCGCTGGCGGCGGTTTCTTTGCTGCGGGACAGTATTTCCATCATCGTCCTGGGCGTGGCGTCGGTCATCATCGGCATTGCGGTGAATTATCCCTTGCATTTCCTGGATTCCCTCAAGGGCAGTCATTCCGTCCGCGCATCGCTCCGGGAGATGGTTTCGCCCTTGCTGATTGGCAACATAACGACGGTCAGTGCTTTCCTTTGCCTGGTTTGGCTGGATGCAGCTGCCATGCGGGATCTCGGCCTGTTCGGCGGCCTGATGCTGGTGGGGACCATCCTGTTCGTACTGGTTTTCCTGCCGCAATTCGTCCGGCCCCGGCCGTCAGTCTCGCAGCGGCGGGTGCTGGAACCGGGAGCCCTGCTGCCCGACAATGAGAAAACCAATCCTTACGTCCTGGCAGCCTTTGTCGCCGTCACCATCGTGATGGGTATCCTCGGCAGCAAAACGGCCTTTGACGGGGATATGTCGCATATCAATTACATGACCTCCCGGCAACGGGCGGGGATGGCCCTGCTGGAAGAAGGCTTGTCCGCCTCCGGCGGTTCCGAGCTGTATGCGGTCGTTCAGGGAGGCACGATGGAGGAAGCGGCCGCATTGCAAGAGCAATTGATGGCCCGCCTGGCCCCGCTGAAGGAATCCGGGGAGGTGCTGTCTGTCAGCGGAATCGGGGACCTGCTTCCTTCGACCGGCCGCCAGCGGGAGCGGGCTGCACGCTGGAAGGAATTCTGGTCCGGGCGCTCCGGGAAGTTGCTGTCGGAATTGGACCAGGCGCTGGCGGAGTCCGGTTTTTCCGCCCAGGCTTTCGATCCGTTCAAGGACCTGCTCGGGCGGGATTTCAGTGAAACGGATGCTTCCGGATTCGCCCCGTTGCTGCAGGCGTTTGAAGGGACATCCCTGCTGCAGACGGCGGAAGGGGTTTCCATCGTGAACCGGGTCCGGGTTCCGGATGCGCATTCCGAGGCGGCAGTCAAGGCTGCTGTCGGGAGCCTGGAAAATGCGTTTGCATTCGCCGCTTCGGATGTCGGCAATTCCTTGGTCCAGGTGCTGTCCGACAGCTTCAATTATATCGGCTTCATCTGCTCGCTGGTGGTGTTCATCTTCCTCTGGCTCTCTTTCCGGCGCCTGGAACTCAGTTTGTTATCCTTCCTTCCCCTGGCAGCCGGCTGGCTTTGGATCCTGGGAACGATGCACCTGCTGGACATCCGTTTCAATATTGTCAATGTCATCCTGGCTTCCTTTATTTTCGGCCAGGGGGATGATTATACGATTTTCATGACGGAGGGCTTGATTTACGAGCATGCCTACCGCAAAAAACGGCTGTCGGTCTACAAGAACAGCGTTTTCTTGTCCGCCATGCTGATGTTCATCGGAATCGGTACGCTGATTTTTGCCCGTCACCCCGCCATGCGGTCCCTGGCCGAAGTGACCATCGTGGGCATGTTCATGGTCGTCGTGATGGCCTGGTACCTGCCGCCGGTCATTTTCCGCTGGATAACGCAAAAGCATGGCGTCGAGCGGGATATCCCGCTGACATTGGAACGGATCGGCTATTCCCTCTTCGCCCTGCTGGCTTTCCTGCTGATCCAGTTCCTGGTGGTGTATCCCCATACTTTCTTCCATTTCCTGGCCGGAAAACCGACGGAAGAGCGGAAGTTGCGGTATCATCAGTATTTGCAGAAGATGGCCGGTTTTCTGATCCGCCATGTCCCGGGTGTCTCTTTCTCCATGGAGAATCCCTCCGGCGAGGACTTTTCGAAACCGGCGGTGGTCATCTGCAACCACCAGTCTCATCTGGACATCCTTTGCCTGATGATGCTTTCCCCGCGCCTGGTTTTCCTGACCAACAGTTGGGTCTGGCGCAATCCGCTGTACGGATACATCCTGCGGAAAGCGGAATACTATCCGGTTGAAGAAGGCATTGAGAATCATGTCGATAAAATGGCCGGCTACATCCGGCGGGGATATAGTGTCGTCGTTTTCCCGGAGGGGACCCGGACGGCGGACGGGACCATCGGACGGTTCCACAAGGGTGCGTTCTATCTGGCGGAAAAACTGAACGTGGATCTGGTCACGGTCTTCCTTCACGGGGCTTACCACGTGCTGCCCAAGCACGATTTCATGCTCCGTCGGGGCGCGATCCATGTCGAGGTGGGCGGCCGCTATGCTCCCTCGGGCGGATACCGGGAGATGACAAAGTTCTATCAGTCCTTGTATCGTTCTCATTATCAGGAACTTTGCCGGGAACGGGAGACGCCGGGATATATCGCCGTTTATCTGCGGTACAAATACCTGTATAAGGGCAGTGCGGTCGAGTCCGCCTGCCGGCGCGCCCTTGCAAAAGAGCCTGCGTTCATGCGCCGGGATGTGTCCGGCGTGCAACGCGTGGTCATCCGCCATGCCGGTCAGGGAGAGTGGGCCTGGTGCTTTGCGCTGATGCATCCGGATATCCAGGTCGAGGCCCGGATTCCCGATGAAGACAGCCTGCTCCTCGCCAGGGGGATGTACGGACTTCCTGCCAACCTGACGTTCACAGCTGAAGAAACGGAGGGAAACGGAAGGGTAGAGATGGAGGTAATTGCATGAGAATAAGGTTATTCTGCTTGACGGTACTGTGCCTGGTGATGGGATGTCACCCGTTGCCGGCGCAAGAGGTCCGGAATATCTGGGCAGGGGTGGATTCCATCCGGGCTCAGGTAAAGATGCAGGTCTTCCTGCCGGCGCCGGAATCGGCAACCGGAGAAGCGGTTGTCATCCTGCCCGGGGGCAGTTACCATTGGCTTTCCCGGCGGGTGGAGGGACAGGAAGTCGCCCGGAGGCTGGTGCAGCAGGGCGTAGCCGCATGCGTGTTGTATTACCGGACGGCCGGTTTCCGGTATTTTATGTTCGGAGAATGGGCTGTCCCGCCGGCAGCGCATCATCCCGCCATGTTCCGGGATGCGGCCCGGGCGCTGGAGGTGGTCCGTGCGCAAGCCGGACCGTGGGGGATTGACCCGGACCGGATCGGGTTGATGGGCTTCTCTGCGGGGGGACATCTGGCCCTGTATACCGGCGAGCATGCCTTTCCACATCCGGCGTTTGTCGCAGCGGTGTATCCGGTCGTGACCATGTCGGATGAGGAGACGGTGCACAGGCGGTCCCGCCGGGGATTGATGGGGCGGAGCCGGCGGGATGCTTCGTGCCGGGAGGCGCTTTCCGTCGAGAAAACGGTTCCTTCCGACATGCCGCGGACGTTCCTGGTTGTGTGCCAGGATGATCCCGTTGTCGATCCGCGCAATGCCGCCGCGATGGACCAGGCCCTGGCTTCGGCCTCGATACCACATGAGTATCATCTTTTTAGCGATGGCGGCCATGGATTCGGCACCTCGGACGGGGATTTTTCCGCCCATGTCTGGTTTGACCGATTTATTGAGTGGATGCGGGAAGAATGATGTATATTTGCAGGAGAAACCTGTAATCATGCAACCTGACATTGAATTTGAATCTCCCGCCGTCATCAAGGCGTTCCAGGAAGAGAAACTCCATACGGCGCTCCAATATCTGAAAGGGAACGCTCCGTACTACCAGCGGATGTTTTCCCGTTGCGGAATCGATGTGGACCGGATTCGTTCTCTGGAGGATCTGGTGGACATCCCGTTTACGGAAAAGAAAGATCTCCAGTTGTTCAACGAGGATTTCCTGTGCTGCCCCCGGGAGAAGGTGATCGATTACATCACCACATCCGGGACCCTCGGGGATCCGGTGACATTCTGCTGCACGGAAAAGGATCTGCAACGGTTGGCGTACAATGAAAAGAAGTCCTTCGCCTGCGCCGGTCTCGGCCCGGGCAATGTCGTCCAGTTGATGACGACGAT
>CADBPH010000177.1 GCA_902796455.1 uncultured Bacteroidia bacterium | reverse complement strand
GGCATTGAGCAGCGTCCCGTCCCGATGCCCGTGTCCCGGATGGACCACCAGACCGGCCGGCTTGTTGATCACCAGCAGGTCGTCGTCCTCGTAGACGATATCCAGCGGAATGTTTTGGGGAATCAGTTCGTACTCGCGGCGGCGGTACGGCATCATGAACCGGATGATGTCGCCGGGGCGGACGATGAGGTTGGCCTTCGCCGTTTTGTCACCCAGTTTGACATAGCCGTTCTTGATGGCCAGCTGGATCCGGTGGCGGGAGGTGTCCGTCAGGTGGGAGGCCATGTATTTGTCGATGCGCAGCGGCTCCTGCCCGGGGTCAATCACCATCCGGAAATGCTCGAACATGCCCTGCTCGTCATCTCCGGGGGCATCCGGCGCTTCTTCCCGGAAAAGGCCTTCGGGGAGGTCCTGCTCCAGGAAATCGTCGTCAGGGGCGTATGCAGGGCGGGTCATCGGCTCGGGACCCGGTTGGTGTCAAGGGTCAGGTAAAGGGAAACATCGGAGCCCATGAGCGTCGGGGCGCGGGATGCGCCGGGGCCCTGTTTGTACACGACGGCATCCAGGGTGTCTCCATAGGATTTCACCGTGTCGTCGAAAACGAGCCGGCCGATGTTGAGGGAATTGTCGTGGACGACGTCGATGGCGTGCATGTATTTCATTCCCACGACATTCGGAATGAAGGTCCGGTTGTCGTCCCCGCTCAGGCCGACGACCAGGTCGATGTCCGATCCGCTTTCGATCATCCGGCCGGGACGGATTTCCCGGTTGCGCCGCAGCTGGCGGAGCACATTGTTGGTCGCCATGTCTTCGACATAGATCAGTTTGCCGAGATTCAGCCCGCGGGAGAGGAGTTCCGCCTTGGCCTGCCGCATGGAGAACCCGACCAGATTGGGCATCTGCACTTTTTTCGGAATGACGGAATTGATAGTCAGCAGGATCCGGCGTCCTTTCTTGACCTTGCTGCCTGCCTTGGGATTCTGGCTGTAGACCAGTCCGCGTCCCATGCGGCGGACATAGACCGAGTCAATCACTTCGATCCGCATGCCGGCAACCCCGGCATTGTACTTCGCGTCGGAGACTTTCATGTTGGTGAAGTCGGGGACTTCGATTTCCTGCCCGTGATGGGTGATGACTCCCAGCAGGATGTTGGTCACGACGGCCAGTGCCAGGAAAGCGCCGATGGCCAGCAGGATGTTCTTGACGATCCAGTTTCCGAAAAACTTATTTGAACCCATTTTCTTCTCCCTTATAGGAATATTACTTTCATAATGCCCTCTGCCAGAAGGGCGATGCCGATTATCATGACGATGACTCCGGCGATCCGGCTGATCCAGAGCAACGTGCTGAATTTGAAGTTCTTCCGCAAGTGGCTGAAGCCCCATGAGAAGCCAAACCAGTAGCTCGCCGATCCGGCGCTGACGGCCAGGATGACCGGTGCGACGCTGAAATCCTGCGGCCCCGGTTCGATTCCGAAGAAAGCGAAGAGGGCGAAGATCACCAGGATCGCTCCCGGATTCGATATCCCCATGAAAACGGCCTGCAGGAAATCCCGCAGGGAGTAGGAGGTCGAATCTTCTTCTTTCACCTTCCGGAACGGGTCCTTGAACGTCATGGCACCGCCCATGCCGGCCACGACCAGCCCGCCGACAATCAGGATCAGGACTTCATGCGCACCCAGGAATTCCTGGGCGAAAGCCAGGGCAAAAATAGCGATGGCCGCATAGATCGTATCGACGAAACAGGCGCCGAGCCCGGTCAGGAACCCCGCTTTTTGACCGTTGCTCAGGGTCTTCTGGATGACCAGGATGGCAATGGGCCCCAGCGGAGCCGACGCGCAGATCCCGATCAGAAAACCTTTGAGAATATCCATCAGCATGTGGTAGTCCGGCAACATACCGGCAAATGGCCGGTATTCGTAAAGAACAAAGATAGTGTTTTTTTCATATATTTGTGCTCATGAATCCTGTCAAGATAAAGATATCCGCGCTGGCCGTGCTCAGCGCCATTCTGCTGAGCATTCCGTTCCTGATTCCGCATGAAGGCGCAGTCGCCCTTTTTGCGCTGGTCCCGCTGCTCTGGATGGAGCGGGTGGCAGACCGCGGGCATATCACCCGTTTCTGGGTCTGCCATTACGGGACATTCCTGCTCTGGAATGCCATTACGACATTCTGGGTCTGCAATGCGACCATCGGAGGCGGCATTTTCGCCTGTGTGGCCAATGCTTTCCAGATGTCGGTGGTCTTCGGACTGTACCGGCTGAGCAAGCGGGTTTTTCGCGGCAGTGTGCCTTACCTGTTCCTGGCGGCGCTCTGGATTGCCTGGGAGCGGGCCTATTTCGGTGCGCAGATCTCCTGGCCCTGGCTTACCCTCGGCAATGCGCTGGCCGGAACCGTTTCGCTGGCCCAGTGGTACGAATATACCGGCACCTTGGGAGGCTCCCTCTGGATCTGGGCCTGCAACCTGTCTCTGTTCGGCCTCTTGTGCGCCTGGCAGGACGGGACCTGGCGCGGGTTCGGCGGAAAGGCACGTGTGGCTTCCCTGGGCGGGTACCTGGTGCTGCTGATCGCCCCTGTGGTCCTTTCTGTCTGGATGTATGCCCGTTATGACGAGGGGCAGGAGGGGGAGACACTGGATGTGGTCATCGTGCAGCCGAATATCGATCCCTATCATAAATTCCAGGCATTGGACCAGTCGCAGCAGAATGCGATCCTGCTGGGGCTGCTGGACAAGGGACTCGCTTCCCGACGGAGCCTGGATTCCTTGCGCGCCGCGGCGGAACCGCTGTTGGCCCTTGCCCCCGAAACCTTTACCAACGACGTGATTACCAATGACCTGACAGCAGGCCGTACCTGGCGCCGCTTCCAGAAGTTTTTGCAAGATTACCCCGGGGTGAACCTGCTTTTCGGCGCTTCCTCGTACGAGTATCTCCGCTCGGATGTCCGTCCTACCGTGACGGCACGGGAAGTGAAAAACGGGACCTGGGTAGAAAGCCATAATTCCGCCCTGATGACGGACGCGACCGGCCGGGGCCAGATTTACCACAAGAGCAAGTTGGTCGTGGGGGTGGAGATGACCCCGTATCCGGCCTTCTTTACGCGGGTGGACGACATGCTGGGCGGCGTGATGGGCCGTTGTGTCGGGCAGAAGGAAGTATCCTTGCTGGATTGCCTTGCCTACGGCCCCGACGGCCAGGTTTTCCGGTCGATACCGGTCGGCTGTGCGGTCTGTTATGAATCGGTCTATGGCGAGCACTGCGCGGAATATGTCCGCAAAGGGGCCCGTCTGCTGACGGTGATCACGAACGATGCCTGGTGGGGAGATACGCCCGGCTACATGCAGCACCTGCGGTACAGCGCTTTGCGCGCGATCGAGACACGGCGGGACATTGCGCGCTGTGCCAACACGGGTATTTCGGCTTTCATTTCGTCGCGGGGAGACATCCTGCAGCGGTCCCCTTGGTGGGAACAGGCGGTCTTGCAGGGGAAAGTCCGCCTGCATGACCGGGAGACCTTCTTTGTGCGCAACGGGGATATTGTCGGCCGGCTGGCTTCCTTTGTTGCCGTACTTCTTCTGCTGGCCATGGGAGTCCGGCTGATTATGGGGAAACGGGTATGATGCCGGATTATTTCTCCAGGACCCGGTTGCTGCTGGGTGACAGCCTGATGGACCGGCTCGCCCGGACACGCGTCATCGTTTTCGGTGTCGGCGGCGTAGGCAGCTGGTGTGCAGAGGGTCTGGTTCGGAGCGGCATCGGCCATCTGACGATCGTGGATGCGGACCGGGTCGGCGTCTCGAATGTCAACCGCCAGCTGATGGCAACGTCTTCAACCGTCGGCCGGGCGAAAGTCGACGTCCTGCGCGAGCGCCTGCTGGACATTCATCCGGGGGCGGATATCCTTGCGTTGCAGACGATATACAGTGATGCGTCTTATGCGTCCTTCCAGTTGGAAACGTATGATTATGTGATCGATGCCATCGATTCACTCCGGGACAAGGCGTCCCTGATCCTGCGGGCGTCGGCCACGCCTGCCGTCCTGTTCTCCTCCATGGGAGCCGCGTTGAAGGTCGATCCGACGAAGGTGCAGGTGGCGGAGTTCTGGGACGTGCGCGGCTGCCCGCTGGGCGCTGCCCTGCGGAAGAAGTTCCGGCGGGAAGAGACGTTCCCGGCCAAGAAATTCCAATGC
Organism: uncultured Bacteroidia bacterium; assembly: GCA_902796455.1. GTDB lineage: Bacteria > Bacteroidota > Bacteroidia > Bacteroidales > UBA932 > Cryptobacteroides. Next base: position 7,170 of record CADBPH010000177.1, on the reverse strand, counting down.
GTTTTCGATGCGGAAGTGCTCCCGAACCGGGGGAAAGCGCCGGAAGGGGAGGACTGTTCCAGCGGGACTTCCACCAAGGCAGTAATCAACGGAACCCTGGCCCCGGTTACGGCCATCTTCGGCTTCACGCTTTCCGGACTGGTCCTGCAGGATCTCTATAAGCGGAATCCGTAAAAAAAGAACTGCTGTTAATCCAGCAGTTCTTCCTTCTCGTTGTAAAACTCATTTTGCAGGACTGAGAAATCGCTGATTTCCAGCAATTTAATCTTGCATTTGTACTTTTTCTTCCACTTGGTGACGTAAGAATTGAACATCCCCCGACTCAAGTATGCGCCCAAAATAGGGCTGACTTTCAAGATGAAAGACTTGATTTTCTTCTCGGTAGCGTAGTAGGAGAGTCTTCTCTCAATCTGTTCGTCAATGACCAGACTGGATGCGATCTTTCCGGTTCCATGGCAGACGGGGCATACCTCCAGGGTGTTGATTTCCGTGGCGGGCCGTACGCGCTGCCGGGTGATCTGCATCAATCCGAACTTTGTCAGTGGCAGGACATTGTGTTTGGCCCTGTCCGTGCTCATGAGCTCGACCATGTATTTGTACAGGGCATTCTTGTGCTCCTGGGTTTCCATGTCGATGAAGTCCACGATCACGATGCCGCCCATGTCCCGCAGCCGCAGCTGCCTGGCAATCTCTTCTGCCGCATACCGGTTGACTTCGTACGTGTTCTCTTCCTGCTCCTTGGTCTTGGCGCGGATGCCACTGTTGACGTCAACCACGTTCAGTGCTTCTGTCGACTCGATGACGAGGTAAGCTCCCTGTTTGATGGGCACTACTTTCCCAAATGCGCTCTTGATCTGGCGGGTGACTTCGAAATGGTCGAAGATCGGTTCTTTGCCGTCATAGAGCTTGACGATCTTTTCCTGTTCGGGAGAAATCAGCGAGATATACCGGCGGATTTCTTCGTACTCTTTCTCGTTGTTGACATAGATGTTGCTGAACGAGTCATTCAGCAAATCGCGCAGGATCGTCGTAGTTTTGCTGTATTCCGTGAACAGCGGCTGGATTTTCTTTGCGCCTGAAATCTTGCTCCAGGAACTTTCCCATTTGCTGATCAGGGACTTCAGTTCTGCAACCAGGATGGCTGCATTCTTTCCCTCGGCTGCCGTCCGGATGATGGCACCGTAATTTCGCGGGAGGATACTTCTGACGAGTGTTTCAAGTCTTTTCTTCTCTTCTTTCGAGGAGATTTTCTGGGATACGCTCACCTTCTCGGCGAAGGGGAGGAGTACAATGTTGCGTCCTGCCAATGAAATTTCCGCAGTCAGTCTAGAACCTTTGGTGGAGATGGGTTCCTTGACGATCTGGGCAATCACCATCTGTCCCGGTTTGAGAACGTTTTCAATCCGGCCTTCCTTTTCCAGGATGGGACCGAGTTTGATTTTCGAAAACAGGGTTCCCGGGTCCGTGTTGCTGTTGGTGGTGCGGACGAACTGGTCGAATGCACCGAAATACAGCCCCAGGTCGAGATAATGGATGAAAGCTTCCTTTTCGTCTCCGATGTCCACGAAGGCAGCATTGAGGGCGGGCATCACTTTCTTGACCTTTCCGAGGAAGACATCACCGACAGTGAAGCTTCGCCCTGTGCTGGACTCTTTGTTCAGTTCAATCAGCTTGTGGTTTTCCTGCAAGGCGATGTGAACTTCTGAATTCGTCACGTCGACGATCAGATCTTTGAGAGATTCCTTTTCAGACTCCATCAGGAAATCATTATTTGGGGTAGGACGGGAAGACATGCGCCTTCCCTGACAATCACAAAAGAGGCCGTCCGGCAAATTCCGGCCAGCCTCTCAATTTTTAGCAGACTGCTAAAATGGCAGACACCGAAAAATTATTTCTTCTTGTGCCGATTCTTGCGCAAACGTTTTTTCCGTTTGTGCGTTGCCATTTTATGCCTCTTTCTTTTCTTTCCGCTTGGCATATAACAAAAAAATTAAAAATTATTTCTTCACGGAAGCGACGAAAACCTTCGCAGGTTTGAATGCCGGGATGTCGTGGGCAGGAATCGTCATCGTGGTGTTCTTGGTGATGTTCCTGGCTGCTTTTTCAGCGCGATGCTTGATGATAAAGCTGCCGAAGCCACGGAGATAAACAGGCTCTCCGCCAGCAAGCGAACCCTTTACGCTTTCCATGAAAGCTTCAACGACTGTCTGAACAGTCACTTTCTCGATACCAGTTTCTTTCGCGATCTGGTTTACAATCTCTGCCTTTGTCATAATTCAGATGTATTAATTAAAAGATTAATAAGTTCAAATTTCAGATGGCAAAATTAGACTTATTTTTTCAATAAACAAAATTCTTTCCTATTTTTCAGCGTTCTATGTTGCTAAAAGACCGTTTTTTGGCTTGGCATAGAGATTGACGGAATAAAGGAACGGCCGGTTGCCGGACCGGCCATGTGACAAATTGTCAGATAAAGCTTATCGCAGATACGAAAATATGAATTACAAAGAGAACCTGGAGGGCTTCCTCCCCCAGCAAGGGGCCGAAGTCAGCATTATACCCGTCATGTCCGGAGAAGGTCCGTTGAAGATCTCGGAGTCGGAACTTCCCGACACCCTTCCGATCCTGGCGCTCCGGAATGCCGTCATCTTCCCGGGGACGGTGTATCCCATCACGATCGGACGCGAAAAATCCATCCGTCTGATCGAGGATGCGCTGGAGCACAACTCCTTCATCGGGGCTGTCCCGCAGAATGACGTGACCGTGGAAGATCCCCGGATGGAGGATCTGTCCCATTATGGCACCCTGGTCAAGATCATCAAGACCTTTGAGATGCCGGACGGGACCGTTTCCGCCGTCCTGCAGAGTTTCCGCCGTTTCTCCCTGGAGGAGATGATTTCCTATGAGCCTTATATGCAGGCGCGGGTGAAGTACCTGTCGGACAGTGAGCCGGACGGGAACGACATCAATACCCGGATGATTGCGGAATCCTTGAAAGAGAAGGCTTCCACCATCCTGAAAGCCTCTTCCTTCGCCCCGAAGGAGGCTGTCGGCGCATTGCGCTCCATCGACGATTTTACCTTCCTGGTCAACTTCATCGCGACGACGGTCGAGGTGGAGAACTTTACGGACAAGGTGAACCTGCTTGCATACGAGGACCTGAAAAGCCGGGCGATGCAGCTGCTCAAGGTGCTGGATACCCAGGTCGAATTGCTCAAGATCAAGCAGGAGATCAATTCCAAGGTCAAGAGCGAAATCGACCAGCAGCAGCGGGAGTATTACCTGAACAACCAGCTCAAGACCATCCAGGAAGAACTGGGGATGGACGAAGAGGAGGATTTCGAAAAGATGCGCCAGGAGGCGGATCAGAAAGATTGGCCGGAATCGGTGCGGGACCTGTTTTTCAAGGAGTTGACGAAATTGGAGCGGTTCAACCCCTCTTCTCCCGAGTACAGCATCCAGTACAATTACCTGCAGTTCATGCTGGAATTGCCCTGGGGGACGCTCTCGCAGGATAACCTGGACCTGGCCCATGCCCAGAAAGTGCTGGATGAGGACCATTTCGGACTCGAGAAAGTCAAGGACCGCATCATTGAATACCTGGCCGTCCTCAAGCTCAAAGGCAACATGAAATCCCCGATCCTCTGCCTTTACGGCCCACCCGGAGTCGGGAAGACCAGCCTGGGCAAGTCCGTCGCACGGGCCCTGGGCCGCAAGTATATCCGGATTTCGCTGGGCGGACTGCATGACGAGGCGGAAATCCGCGGACACCGCAAGACCTATATCGGTGCCTTGCCGGGGCGGATTCTCAACGGCATCCACCGGGCGGGAACTTCCAATCCGGTCATGGTGCTGGACGAGATAGACAAGGTGGGGGCCGATTTCAAGGGCGATCCGTCTTCCGCATTGCTGGAAGTGCTGGATCCCGAGCAGAATACGACATTCCACGACAATTACCTCGATGTGGATTACGACCTGTCGAACGTCCTGTTCATCACGACGGCGAACAATGTGTCCACCATCCAGCCGGCCCTGCTGGACCGCATGGAGTTGATCAATGTGACGGGGTATCTGGCGGAAGAGAAAATGGAAATCGCCAAGAAATTCCTGGTCCCCAAGCAATTGGAAGAGCATGGAATCGGGCGGAAGCAGCTTCGGATCGACAAGGGCGCCCTTTCGGATATCATTGACAAATATACGCACGAATCCGGTGTCCGCGGGCTGGAGAAGCAGATTGCGAAGATCGCGCGGGTCACGGCGAAGAAAATCGCGCTCGGGCAGGAGTATCCTGCCGTTATCAAGAAAGAGCACCTGCGGGAATACCTCGGCCTGCCGACGGCGTTCCATGACATGCAGAAAGGAAACGAGGCGCCGGGTGTCGTCACGGGACTTGCCTGGACGGCCATGGGCGGCGAGATCCTGTTCGTGGAAAGTTCCGTCAGCGCCGGCAAGGGCGTCATGACGATGACCGGGAACCTGGGAGACGTGATGAAAGAATCGGCGACCATTGCGTATCAGTACATCAAGGCGCATCCGGAAATGGCGCGGATGACGGCGGAGGAGTTTGCGACCAAGGATATCCATGTCCATGTGCCCGAGGGCGCCGTCCCCAAGGACGGTCCTTCCGCGGGCATCACGATGGTCAGTTCCATGGTTTCCGCCCTGCGCGGGGAATCGGTCCGCAGTGGGATTGCCATGACCGGGGAAATGACCCTGCGGGGACGGGTTCTGCCGGTCGGCGGAATCAAGGAGAAGATCCTGGCGGCCAAACGTTCCGGCGTCAGCACGATTGTCATCTCGGAGGAAAACAGAAAAGATATCGAGGACATCAATGAAATTTACATAAAAGGTCTTACCTTTGTCTATGTGAAGACGATCGGAGATGTCATCGAGGCCATCTTCTGATTTCCGGAGTCACCCGTTGGACATGGACGTTAAAATCGAACAGAGTTGGAAAGAGGCGCTCGCGCCGGAATTCGAAAAACCTTATTTCGCATCCCTGGTTTCCTTCCTCCATCAGGAGAAGGCGGCGGGGATGCGCATTTTTCCTCCGGGCGGACAGATTTTCCGCGCCTTTGAACTGACACCGGTGGACCAGGTGAAGGTGGTCATCCTTGGCCAGGATCCGTATCATGGGTACGGACAGGCCATGGGGCTGTCGTTTTCCGTACCGGACGGGGTGCCCGCCCCGCCTTCGCTGAAAAACATCTTTGCGGAAATCGAGTCGGATCTGGGCGTGAAGATGAGCGGACGGCCGAATCTGGAATCCTGGGCGCGGCAGGGTGTCCTGCTGCTCAACGCGATCCTGACTGTCCGGGCAGGGACCCCCGCTTCCCACAGCCGGATCGGATGGGAAGAGTTTACGGATGCGGTCATCCAGTATATTTCAGACCACCTCGAGGGAGTCGTCTTCCTGCTGTGGGGGAATTTCGCCCGCGGCAAGAAGGCGCTGATCGATACTTCGCGCCATTATGTGCTGGAGGCGGCCCATCCGTCTCCGCTGGCGCGCGGCGCTTTTTTCGGGTGCCGCCATTTTTCCCAGGCGAACCAATACCTGATCGCCCAGGGAAAGGAACCGATAGACTGGAAACTATAATAAAATAATAGAATCATCATGCGGACAGCCTTATTCCCCGGATCCTTCGATCCGTTTACGGCCGGACACTTAAATATCTTGAAAAGGGCCTTGACCATGTTTGAAGGCGTGGTCGTCGCAGTCGGTATCAACCAGGACAAACGCGGCTTCTTCACGATGGACCAGCGGATGGAAATCATCCGCCAGGCGACAGCGGACCTGGAGGGCGTCAGCGTCATGAAATACGAGAACCTGACCATCGATACCTGCCGTGAGCTGGGCATCCACCACATTGTCCGCGGCGTGCGGAACATGCTGGATTTCGAGAACGAACGGGCCATCGCGGACATGAACCGCCGTCTGGCACCGGACATCGAGACCCTGATCATTCCGACGGCGCAGGAGTTCGCCCACATTTCTTCGTCAGCCGTCCGGGATATCCTCCGGCATCACGGCGATACCTCCCAGTTCTTGCCGGAAGGGGTGCGTCTGCCGGTCATTATCTGAGTCTGCGCATGAAACCCGGGATCCGATTGCTGTTCTGCCTGATGGCCGTATTCCTGACGGTCATGCCGGCCCGTGCGCAGGTGGATTCCCTTCAATTGCGGCGCCTGGAAGAAAAACTGGGACAGTACTGTGCGGCCATGGCTGCGCAAAGCATTCCGGATAAGTGCAAAGAATGTGATTTCCTGCTGGAAAGCGTGTCGGATCCGGCCCTTCGGGACGCCGTGGCGGTCCGGCTGTACGCTTATTTCATGCAGTCTCCGCTGATGGGCGACGAAGCGGTGGCAATCTATCTGACAGATAACTGGTTCGATCCCGGGAAAGTGCATTTTCCTTCAGAGATCGACCTGATGAATGCCCGGATTTTCGCGCAGTTCAACCGCCAGTCCCTTTTGGGCAGGGACGCTCCGTCCCTGGCGCTGTGGACGCCTTCGGGAGAATCGGAAACCATCCCCCGGACGGGCGCGGATGCCTATCAGGTGCTGTATTTCTATGCGGCGGACTGCCCGGTCTGCAAGGTGGAAACCCCCAGGCTGGTCCGTTTCCTCTCGGAACAGGATACGCCCCTGACGGTTTATGCCGTGTATACGGGCCAGGACGCAGGGGTTTGGAAACAGGTGCGCGATTCTTCCTTTACCGTTGATTCAGAGGTGGTTGAAGTCCACCATCTGTGGGATCCGGAACTCGGATCGGATTACCAGATGAAGTACGGCCTGCTACAGACACCCCGCTTGTTCCTGCTGGACCGTTCCGGCCGGATTGTCGGCCGGGGCCTGGATGCCGCGTCCTTGGAAAAACTGTTGGCGGCGATCCCGGATGCCCGTCCCTATGCGTACGGGGGAGAAGAATCCGAACGCTTTTTCTCCGATGTCTTCGCCGCGTACGGAAACGACTTGACGGCCGGGGATGTCCGCGAGGTGGCGACCCATGTCGCGTCGCGTGCGCTTGCCGCGCAGGATACCGTGTTGTACAAACACCTGAGCGGGGACCTGCTGTATTACCTGTCCGGACGGCGGGGGGAAGCGTTCAAGGCCGGTACCGGATTCGTGGCGGATTCCCTGATCCTTTCCCGCAGCGACATCTGGCGGACG
>CADBPH010000176.1 GCA_902796455.1 uncultured Bacteroidia bacterium | reverse complement strand
GGGTATGGCATCTTCGAGATCAAGGGAAACAAGATTGAAAACTACCGCTACAAGGCGACCGGAGAGGAAGAAGATGTGCAGATGAAGTTGTATTCCGGTCTGGATGCCCGTGAATATGAGGGGTATATTGTCGCCAATATCTGGAACTATGCCGATGACTGGGGAGTCCGCTTCCTCGTGGACGGCAAGGAACTGGATGTGGAGCGTTTCGAAGGATTCGATGTGGCGGCGGCTGAGGCCCATGCCAGTTCTTCCGAGGAACGCCTTTATACCGGAACCCCGGCTTCCGAGCATTTCTTCCGCGCCCAGCTTCCTGCCGGCGCGCGTACGGTGATGGTGGTGGCGACGGACGGGGCCGGTGAGACCTATACGGCCCGGGCGACAACCGCCAAGCAGAAGCAGAATTACATGTGGATCGACAGCCAGGCCAATTTCGCCCGCATGTCGAATCCCGATTCCATCCGGTTCTACCTGCGCCAGTGCAAGGATGCCGGCTTCCAGAATGTGGTGGTCGACGTCAAGAATATCATGGGCGAAACCCTGTACGACAGCCAGATTGCTCCTTACATGGCTGAGTATGAAGGAGTGACGCGGGACCGCAGCTATGACATGCTCGGGCAGTTCATCGAGGCGGGCCATGCCATCGGCCTGAAGGTGTTTGCATCGATGAATGTGTTCAGCGGCGGCCACAACTACCTGGACCGCGGAATCATTTTCAGCGAGCATCCCGAGTGGCAGTCTACGGTTTATACCGCCAGCGGATTCAAGCCGATCGGACAGGTGAAATCCAATTACAACGGAATGCTCAATCCGGTCGATCCGGCCGTGCAGGAGTATGAATTGAGCATCATCAAGGAGTTGGTCGGCAAGTATCCCGCCCTGGACGGCCTGGTGTTCGACCGGGTCCGTTTCGACGGCATCTCCTCTGATTTCAGCGACTTGTCCCGGGCTGCCTTCGAGAAATTCATCGGCCGCAAGGTCCGGCGTTTCCCGCAGGACATCATCGAATGGGTGGTTGGTCCTGACGGACTTTATACGACGCGCCGCGGAAATGATTTCAAATACTGGATCGAATGGCGCTCCATGGTCATCCGTGACTTTGTCGTCCGCGCGCGGGAGGCTGTCAAGGCGATCAATCCCAATCTGCCGGTCGTCAACTATACCGGGTCCTGGTATCCGAGTTCATTCAATGAGGGAGCAAACTGGGCTGCACAGTCTTACGATCCTTCCACTTACTTTGACTGGGCTTCCCCTTCTTACAAGTATACCGGAATGGCAGACCAGTTCGATATGCTCATGTGCGGGCTCTATTACCGTACGGTTGCCCGGAGCGAGGTGGAAACGGGTCTGCAGCAGTTGATGTACGGCCAGCAGACCTTCATCGAGGGCTTGTATACGCCGGCCGACCGCCGTTTCGTCGAAGATTACTGGTACTGCGTGGAAGGTGCTGCGCAGTGGGTTAAACTCATTACGGACGGTGCGGTTCCTGTTGTCGGCGGCATCCAGGTGTCCAATTACGGTGCGGATATCTCCCGGCTTCCGGCTGCGGTGCGCATGGCACGCAACAATACCGACGGCCTGATGGTCTATGATATTTCCCAGGTCATCAGCCAGCAGTGCTGGAATTCCTTCGCAGAGGCGCTGAAATAGCGAAAATCCCTATTTTACAGGTTTTTCCTCCATATCCCATCCGGTAATGGTCGAGATATAGGGGATGAGGGCGAATGCTTTCTTGATGTGTCCCTTGTAATTCGGATGCCAGCTGGCTCCCAGCTCTGAATTGCTGTTGTGGACGGCCGGGGAGAGGAACGCATAGTAGACATTATTGTGTCCGCATTTCTCGACGGAGGTCCGGATGTATTCCGGCATGAGCGGGTCATTCTTCCCCGCCACGCAGAGGATGGGGTGCTCCGGCCCGTAATTGGCCTTGATTTCGTCGATCAACTTTTTGTATTTGGCCGTGAAGGAGCCCAGGGAGGGCTGCCTGGAAGTCGAGAAGTCGTTGGTGCAGAGGTAAATGACGGTAATCTGCGGCCGATAGGGCGCCTCGGATGCATTCCAGCGGGCTCCGTCCGCTTCATCGAAAATGAACTGGTACCGTTCCGGCATGTTGTCATCCTTATCCTTGTCACCGTAATTGCGGGCGATTCCCTTGCCCGAATGGGCGATCAGGAGGTAATCCGCATTGAAATAGCGGGCGATAATCGGGGCATAGGACAGGTTGCTGTTCTCCGTCTCAGCCTTGAACGGATCGGTCCGGACGCTGTTTTCGGAGCCGTAACCGCATGTGTACGAGTCGCCTACGAATTCAATGAGCCGCTGGCGCAGGCCGTCGTCGGCCAGCAGTGCACCCCGGGTATATACTTCGTGGAGGGTCGTCCGTCCCTGCGTCGCCTCGGTGCGTTTCTGAATCGTCACCCGGTGCGGCCCGTCCAGCAGGCGGGAACGCTTGCCATAGAGGCGGATCAAATCTTCTTCGTCCAGGACGACCACGACACTGTCGCTGCCGAATGTGGAAAAGACTTTGTCCGGGGCGTCACTGGTCGGTTTGTCTACCCAGACATTGTAATAATTCTTCCGGGTGTCCGAGACCCGGAGCGCGAGATAGCGCCCTTCGAAGCGGATTTTGAAATAGGTCCCGCTCCAGTCGAAGGAAACGTTTCCGTCGTGGGAAAGGGTCCGGCCGACGTATGTAATCCGGCTGTCCGAAGCCGGCGTGGTGACCTGGGCTGCTTCCCGGGCCAGGGCGATGCCGCTTCCGCACAGGAAGGCGGTCGCCAGTGTAAGGATTGCTCTGTATTTCATGTTATTCGGCCTCCTCGCCGAGTCTGGCTTCGACAACGTTGATGATGTAATCGCCGCTCTTTTCACACTCATTGACCAGGTCGATGAAAACGGTACCGAGGTCATAAGCGTAAGCACGTTCGTCCAGATTTTTGATATTCTTGATTTTAAGCTCGTTCCGGCAAGCGTTGATCTTTTTCTCGATCGCCGCGGATGGCTGGATGTCCAGTTCTTCCCGCCGGCCGGACAAGACGACGAGCATCCGGTCCAGGGCACTGTCAATCAGACCGAAAATCTTCTTGACCCCTTCCATCTGGCTCTCGGTGAAGGTCTCTTTGTTCTCCCGCAGGCGGCGGATGATGCGCGCCAGGTTGTAGCAGCTGTCGCCGATACTTTCCAATTCGCTGATTTCACGCAGCATCTGACGGATCTTTCCCTTGGTTTCGTCGCTCAGGTGCGCGTCGCTGACCTCGCCCAGATACCGGCCGATTTCGTTCTCCATGTTGTCGCTGATATCCTCGTATTTGGCGATCCGTTTGAACGTTTTTCCGAAAGTCTCGTCGTCGTTCGTGTCCAGCAGGTCCCGGACCATGCCGAACATCCGCTGCATCCGTTCACCGAAGACGGTAATTTCCTTTTGTGCCTGAAGGACAGAGATTTCCGGAGTCTTCATCAGGCCTCCGCGAATGAATTCCAAGCGGGCTTCATCTTCGGATTCATCTTTCTTGGGACGGATCAGCATGCAGACGATTTTCTCGATCTGCGGGATGAACCAGATCAGGATCGCGGTATTCGTGACGTTGAACAGGGTGTGGAACGTCGCCAGCGCGAAAGTCATCTGGGCCGCGCTCTGGGTCTGGGCGGCCGGGTCCATGCCGACAATCCGGCAGACCAGGCGGACGAAGGGGAAGAAGAGGCACAGGATCCACAGGACGCCGAAGACATTGAAGAGCAGGTGGGCAAGGGCAGCCCGGCGGGCCTGCGTATTGGCGGACAAAGCGGCCAGGTTGGCGGTCAGGGTCGTACCGATATTTTCACCCATGACCAGCGCGATACCTTGGTAAATCGTAATGACGCCGGTGGAACACAGCACCATGGTAATGGCCATCAAGGCGGCGGACGACTGGGCGATGACGGTCAGGATCGTACCGATCAGCAGGAAGACCAGGACGGTCAGGTAGCTTCCGGAATCGAATGAGGCGAAGAAATCTACAACCTGCTGGTTCTCAGCCAGGTTCATCTGCCGTCCGGTGGCATTCAGCATCCCCAGGGCGAACAGCAGGAAGGAAAGGCCGAAGAGGAAATCCCCGACATAGCGGTGTTTCCCCGTTTGTATCAGGATAATGCCGATAAGGAAGGCCGGCCAGACGAAATCCGAGATGTTGAAAGAGAAACCGGCGGACATGATCCAGGCCGATAGGGTCGTTCCGATGTTGGCCCCCATGATGACGGATATGGCCTGGGCGAGGGTAAGCAGGGCGGCATTGACGAAGGAAACAGTCATGACCGTGGTGGCGGCAGACGATTGGACGGCGACGGTAATCAATGCGCCGGTCAGGACGCCGGTGAACCGGTTGGTTGTCATGGCTCCGAGCAGATGGCGCAACCCGGGACCCGCCATTTTCTGCAACGCTTCGCTCATCACCTTCATGCCGTAGATCAG
>CADBPH010000175.1 GCA_902796455.1 uncultured Bacteroidia bacterium | reverse complement strand
TTCACTTTTCCGTATCTCCTGTCCCGTGAGGAAAATGCGCGGAGTGCATCTTCGAAATCTTTTTCCCGGAAATCCGGCCACAGGATGGGCGTGAAATACAATTCGGCATATGCCCCCTGCCAGAGCAGATAATTGCTGATGCGCTGCTCCCCGGAAGTACGGATAATCAAGTCCGGATCAGGAATGTCCCCCGTCACCAGATACTTCCCGAAATCCTCCTGCGAGAGGGTCCCGAGCGCAGCCGCCTTCTCGGGCGAAGCAGCCGCTTCCAGAGCCAAAGCCTTGGCCGCCTGCAAGATATCCCACCGTCCGCTGTAGCTCAGGAACACAATGAGCGTCAGGGCATCATTCCCGGCGGTCTTTTCCATCAAGGCATCGATCGCGCTGCGCAACGGCCCCGAAAGCCGCCCGATATTCCCCCGGACGACAAAACGGACCTTATTCTCCATCAGGGATGCGTACTCATTCTCGATCGCCTTCATCATCAGATTCATGAGCGTGGAAACCTCCTCGTCGGGGCGGTTCCAGTTCTCTTCCGAAAAGGCATACAATGACAAATACTTGACGCCTGCGCGGCCGGCGGCACGCACCGCGGCACGCACACTTTCCACGCCATTCATGTGCCCGTACACCCGCTCGCGTCCATGGGCGCGGGCCCAGCGGCCGTTGCCATCCATGATGATGGACACGTGCTGCGGGACGATAATCTGATTCTCCATGCGATTACTGACCGTTGTTTCTGATGTCCTCCCCCCAGAACAGTTTGCTCGTGAGGGCGCCCACGAAATTCGATTTCGCGAGACGGACACGTTTCAGCGAAAACTGTGCCATGGAGACATCCAGCCGCCAGGAAGGATCCATATCCAGGGTCCGGTTGTCCATGGTCACGACCACGGTATCCTCCCGGGATACGACAGAAATGGAAATCCGGGTGGTCAAAGGGACGACGAGCGGCCGAACGTTCAGGTTGTGCGGCGCAATCGGGGCGATAATCAGCACTTTGGCCTCCGGCATGCAGATGGGGCCTCCGACACTGAGCGAATAGGCCGTAGAACCGGAACTGGTGGCGATGAGCAGGCCGTCCGCCCAATAGGTCGGGAGCGGCTCCCCGTCGATCGAGACATTGATGCCGAGCATCGCCACGCCGCGGCGGTGGACCGTCACCTCGTTCAGGGCATAGGGCCAGAACCCGATCCCTTCCCGGACATCCTTTCCGTGCAGGGAGGCATACAGCATCGTCCTGTCTTCCACGGTATAACTACCCTGGAGCAGGGCTTCGGCAACCGCGTCGGGCGTATATTCCGACAAAAAGCCGAGCCGGCCCAGATTCACACCCAGGATGGGGATTCCCGAATCCGCCACCCGCTTGGAAGCGGACAGGAAGGTCCCGTCACCGCCGACACTCAGGACCATGTCCGTCCCGGGACGGATGTCTTCCCGCGCATGGATGTCATACAGTTCGTACGAGGCCGCCTGCAGGGTGCCCAGCAGATTCCGGAACCGCTTGTCTTCCGAAAGGGCTCCGTTCTTGATATAGATCCCGATTCTCATATATGATTCTCGATTTTTCAAAAATAACATATATTTGTCAATTATTGGCCAAGAATATTTATTTTTGTCATTCAATTCAAATCGAATCATGACTAAACTTAGCGTGAACATCAATAAGATAGCCACCCTGCGGAACGCGCGGGGCGGGAATCTGCCCGATGTCGGGAAGGCGGCTGCCGACTGCGAACGTTTCGGCGCCCAGGGCATCACCGTTCACCCCCGGCCGGACGAGCGCCACATCCGGTACGCCGATGTCCGGCAAATCAAAGGAATCGTCCGCACGGAATTCAATATCGAAGGCAACCCCATTCCCTCGTTCATCGACCTGGTCGACGAAGTCGTTCCCGACCAGGTGACGCTGGTGCCCGACGCCCATGACGCCATCACCTCCAATTCGGGATGGGACACCCTGGCGCACCGCGATTTCCTGACGGAAGTCTGCCGGGAATTCCGGTCACGCGGCATCCGCACCTCCATCTTCATCGATCCCGACCCGGCCATGGCCGAAGGCGCCGCCCAGTGCGGCTGCGACCGCGTGGAACTTTACACGGCGGACTATGCCCTGCAGTATCCGGAGGCTCCGCAGACAGCGGTCCTCCCGTATCTCCGTACCGCCACCCGCGCGAAAGAATGCGGCCTGGAAGTCAATGCCGGCCACGATTTGAACCTGGACAACCTGGCCTTCTTCCTGCGCACCATCCCCTGGACGGCGGAGGTCTCCATCGGCCACGCCCTCATTTGCGATGCGCTTTACATGGGACTCGAGCAAACAATCCGGGCATATCTGTCGCAGATTCCGAAATTTTAAGTAACTTTGTACTTTCACCGGTCGATTGATCATAAAAATAATAAAATAAGCAACAACATGAAAAACACGCCACTTGTTCTCAGCATCATCGCGCTGGTCGCGGTTGCAGCTTTAGGAATCATCTCCCTCACCGGGAATGCCGACAAGAAATCCAAATCGGCCGCTGTCCCCGGCAGCGAAGAAGTTACCGCCCAGAAAGGCGCCGTCGTTTATTTCAGCCTCGACCGCATCCTGAGCGAGTATGACATGGCCAACGAGCTCCGCTCCGCCGTCGAATCCAAGGTTCAGGGCATCCAGCAGGAGGTCAACCGCCGCGGCAACAAACTCCAGAGCGACATGAATTCCTTCCAGGAGAAGATCAACAAAGGCCTCATCACCCGTTCCACGGCGGAAGTGCAGGGCCAGAAACTCCAGCAGCAGCAGGCTGATTTCCAGAACTATGCAGCCCGCAAGGATCAGGAAATCGCTGAGGAGCAGCAGGTCATGCTCAACCAGATCGGCGATGCCATCAAGAAATTCCTGGACAAGTACAACGAGACCATGCAGTATGCCATGATCATCGCAACCCAGGGTGACGTCCTGCCTTCGCCGGTCGTTTGCGGCGACCCGTCCCTGGACATCACGGACGCTGTCCTGGCCGGACTGAACGACGAATACGTCAAAGCCAAAGCCGCCGGCACCGCCCCCAAGGCTGAAACTGCGGCGACCCCTGCAAAATAGGATCGATGAGAATCGCCATACTGTCTTGTTTTTACCCGTTCAGAGGAGGAATATCCCAGTTTAACGCCAGCCTTTTGGGTGAACTGGGCAAGACCCACACGGTCCGCGCATTCAACTTCACGCGCCAGTACCCCCAGTTCCTTTTCCCGGGCAAGACACAGTATGTGACCCCTGACGACGAGGCCGTACCGGTAGAGAGTACCGCTCTGCTGGATACGGCCAATCCGTTTACCTGGAGGAAGACGGCCAGGGCCATCCGCGAATGGGAGCCGGACATCGTCCTGATGAGCTACTGGATGTCCTGGTTCGCCCCGTCCCTGGGCTTTGTCGCCCGCCGTCTGCGGAAATACTGCCCGGTCGTATCCATCCTCCACAATGTCATCCCCCACGAGCCCCGCTTCTTCGACAAACCGTTCACGAAGTATTTCCTGTCCGGATGTTCCGGGCATGTCGTGCTGAGCGAAGAAGTCGGCCGGGACCTGCGCAAGCTCAGCCCGAAGGCCTCCATGACCGAGTTGTTCCACCCGATTTATGACCATTTCGGAGAGAAACTGCCCCGTGCGGAAGCCCTCCGGAAACTGGGACTTCCCGAAGACCGGAAAACCCTGCTGTTCTTCGGCCTCATCCGGGAATACAAAGGCCTGGACATCCTCCTGGAAGCATTCGGCAAGTTGGGAGACGGCTATCAGCTGGTCGTGGCCGGTGAGCCCTACGGCTCCTTCGACAAATACCGGCAGATCATTGACCGGTCGCCGGCCAAAGACCGGATCAGCCTGCATCTGGACTACATCCGCGACTCGGAAGTCAAGGATTATTTTTCCGCGGCGGATGTCACCGTCCTCCCCTACCGGAGCGCGACCCAGAGCGGCATCAGCGCGATTTCCTACCATTTTGAAGTCCCGATGATCGTCACAGACGTCGGGGGCCTGAAGGAGACGGTGGAAGGGACCGGTACCGGACTGGTGGCCGAACGCCCCGATCCGGAATGCATCTTACAGAAAATCAACGAGTTCTTCTCCAATCCGGACATTGTCCGCCAGTGCCTGATTTCCATCCGGGGAGAGAAGGCCCGCCTGTCCTGGCACAATTTCAGCAGAATGCTGACGGATTATTTACAAGATTTGCGATAACATGAGACTGAATCTTTCCCATCTTTTGCTTGTCCTGGCACTGACTGCGACCCTGCCTGCAACGGTTGCCGCCCAGGAATATGTCGCAGCGCCCGTCGAGATCTCCAAGGAGACCGTCAAGCGGGACGGGAAACTGTATTATGCCCATGTCGTCCAGGAAAAGCAGACCCTTTTCTCCATCGCCAAAGTATACGGCGTGACCCTCAATGACATCTACGAGGCCAATGCCGCCACGAACCTGAAAGAAGAAGGGCTCAAGAAGAATTCAATCATCCTGATTCCCAAGGTAGATTCCGCCCAGCCGTCCGCCACTCCGGCACCGGCTGCCACGACACCCCCGTCGGCCGCTCCGGAGCCGAAGGAGGAGGAATACACCCTCCACACGGTCCGGTGGTACGAAAACATTGACGACATTGCCGCCAAATACGGTGTGACTGCCGACCAAATCCAGCAGTACAATGCACTGCCGTCGCGGAAATTGAAAATCCGCCAGAAAATCCGCATCCCGAAAGCGGGAGCGAAGATGCCCGCTGCACCCGCAGCCACCGTCACGGAAAAACCGGCGGAGCCTGTAACAGAAACCGTTGCAAAAGAAACGGCCGCAGAACCATCCCAGACAGCGTCCCAGAAAGAATCCGGCTGGATCGACTGGTCCATCTTCTCCAAGAAGACCAAGGTCAACGCCGCACTGGTCCTGCCCATGCTCCGCGGCGGGAACCCGGTGGAAAGTTACATGGATTTCTACTGCGGCGTCCTGCTGGCCGTCCGGGACCTCGGACTGGAGGGCATCAGTACGGAACTGAGCGTCTACGACATGGCGGGCGGGAAAGCCCCCGTCACCGTGGAACGCCTGAAAGAAAGCGACTTGGTCATCGGACCTGTCAGCAAGGCGGACGTCACCACCCTGCTGCAACTCGACTCGCCCGGAACCCCGGTCATCTCCCCGCTGGACCAGAAGGTATCCACCCTGGTGGAAAGCAATGCCAGCCTGATCCAGGCTCCGGCCTCCCACTATGCCCAGTATGTGAATCTGGTAGAGTGGATGGACGAGGAACGGCACAGCGGCGACAAGGTCGTGGTCATTTCGGAAAAAGGAGCGACGGCTTCCACCGCCTCTTCGACCATCAAGAATGCCCTCGCCGCCCGGAATATCCCGTTCACGCCGTTCACGTACAGCATCCTGGAGGGGCGCAATATTTCCGGGTCCCTGTCCGGCACGCTGTCCGGCAGCGGGGTGAACCGCATCATTGTCGCGACGGAGAGCGAAGCCTTCGCCAACGATGTGGTCCGCAATCTCAATCTATTGGGGCACAACCGTTTCAACATTGTCATGTATGCGCCTTCCCGGATCCGTTCCTTCGAGACAGTGGACGTGGAAAGCCTGCATAACCTGTCCCTCCACGTGTGCGCCGCGTATTACATTGATTACAGCGACCAGCGGGTCAAAGACTTCCTGCTGGAATACCGCGCCCTTTACAAGACCGAACCGACCCAGTATGCCTTCCAGGGATACGATATCGCGTATTTCTTCATCAAGAATTGCCAGAAAAACGGAAACGGCTGGCTCCGTTCGCTTGACAAGGAAAAGGGACAGATGCTGCAAAGTGACTTCCTGATGGTCCGAAACGGCCTGGGCGGCTACATCAACCACGCTGTCCGGCGCATCGTCTATGAACCGGATTATTCAGTAAAACTCGTCAGGTAAATCCCTCTCAAATGCCCATCAGGGAACGGGCATTGGCCATCGCCTCGGGGGTAATGGCCGACCCGCTGAGCATGCGGGCGATTTCGCGTACGCGGTCTTCTCCCGTGATCCCGGTGATCCGCGTCACCGCCTTCCCGGAACCCTCCTCGACCGCTTTGGTCACGACATAATGCGCCTGCCCCTTGGCGGCGACTTGCGGGAGATGCGTGATGGCAAACAGCTGCATCCGCGCCCCCATCCGGCAGATCATTCCGCCCATCTTGTCGGCGGCACTTCCGGACACACCGGTATCGATTTCATCGAATACCATCGTCGGCATGGTCCCGAACTGCGCCATCATCGCCTTGAGGCTCAACATGATCCGGGACATTTCACCGCCGGAAGCACATTTGGCGACATCCACGGGAGCCGTCCCCGTCGCAGAGAACAGGAACAACGGCGCATCCGTCCCGGTCACGCCGGGCTGCGCCTCCTGCAAACGGACCTCGAAGGCGGCACGATCCAGCTCAAGGGAGCGGAGATGCTCCAGCAAGGCTGCGGAAAAAGAATCCGCCGCTTCCGCCCGGGCGGCATGCAAAGCCGCGGCGCAGGCCCGGTATTCCGACTCTGCCGCCGCCTTTTCCGCCGAAAGCGATTCCTTGCGCCCTTCCAGGGCAGTGACGTCGAACAATTTGTTATTCAGTTCCTCACGGACAGCGATCAATTCCCCTTCCGTCTGGCAGCCATGTTTCTTCAAGAGCCCGTACAGCAGCGACATCCGCTCTTCGACCGCTTCCAGCCGCTGCGGATCCACCTCGATCCCGGAAGAGAGCTTATCCGCTTCGGACAGGATGTCATCCAGTTCCAGCCGGCAGGACTCCACCCGGGAAGACAACTCCCCGGCGGATGGGACAAAGCGGCCTGCCCGCTCGAGGGACCGCGCGATTTCTTTCAAGGAAGCATCCAGACCGGGGCCCTCTTCGGGGGCATACACGGACGCGGCCTCATAGAACTGCTCCCGGATCTGTTCCGCATGGGAAAGCTGGCTTTGCTCCTGCTCCAATTCCTCCAGTTCGCCCTCCCGCAATCCGGCCGCATCCAGCCGGGCGAACAGCGACTCGTTGAATTCCTTTTCGAGCAACAGACGCTGCAGGTCCGCGCTGACCGTATCGTATTCCTTGCTCAACCGGCGCCACTGCGACCACGCCGCAGCGCAGGCAGCCAACCGTTCGCCGTTCCCGGCAAAATGGTCCAGCAGGGAAAGCTGGAACTCTTTGTCGGAGAGCAGACGCGTCTGGTGCTGCGAATGGATGTCCAGCAACCGGGAGGAAAGGGATTGAAGCACAGACAGATTGACCGGCGTATCGTTGACGAAAGCCCGCGAGCGGCCCGCCCGGGAAAGCACGCGCCGCAAAACCAGACGGCCGTCATCCCAATCGAGGTCATGCTCCTCGACCAGCCGGCGCAAGGCGGCATCCTTCCCGGCCGAAAAACGGGCTTCCACGACGCAGTGGTCCCCTTCCGGACCCACGGTCTCCGCATCCGCCCGCGCCCCGAGCGCCAGGGACAACGCGCCCAGCAAGATGGACTTCCCGGCCCCGGTCTGCCCGGTAATAATGATGAGACCCGCCGGGAAATCAATATCCAGCGAGTCTATCAGCACATAATTCCTGACCTGAAGATTCTCCAGCATGACAAGGTCAGTCCTGAACGGGATTACTTCTTTTCGGGTCCGCCGAGCGGCGCATCCTGACCGGCCATCCGGTAATACAGTTCACCCTCTTCGAATTCCTCGATGGCGACGAGGCTCGGTTTCGGCTGACGCTCATAGAATTTCGAGATTTCAATCTGCTCCCGGTTCTCGAACACCTCTTCCATGGTGTCGCGGTCATTCTTGAAATCTTCCAGTTTTTTGTTCAATTCTTTCTTCTCTGCCAATGCAATCTGGTTCGCCCGCTTGTACAGGATCACGACAGTTTCATACAGATTGCCCGTAGGGGCCGCCAAGTCTTTTACATCCCGTGTAATCGTATTCAACGGAACTTTCTTTCTATCCATTTCTTTATCAATTCTGTTATTTTCTCATCTGCAAGGCTCCGCAACGGGCCTCTACTACTTATACGGTCCGAGGGAACCGGAAGGTTTCATTTTTTTTCTTTCGCCTCCCGGGCGGCCTCTTTCCGCTGCCGGGCAAATTCCCTGTCCTTCCCTTCCAACTCTTCCTCCGCCCCGACAAACTTGCCGAGGGCTTTCTGCGCACGCGCGTACATCGTATCCAATTCCTTCCGGTACGGCGACTCGGGAATCTCTCCGATAAAGTTCAGATAATCATCCACGAAAGTCATGTAGCGCTCGCGCTGCTTGGCCGGGACGCTCAGGGATGCGTATTTGTAGGAGGACATGGCGATGTAATACAGGATGTCCTCGCGGAAAATGTTGTCGGCATCGTCCTTGAGCACATTCCGGAAAGCGACCCGGGCCGCCTTGTAATCCTCCATCTTGTAATACAGTTTCGCCGCCTCATACGCTTTCCGGTCAAGCCGGTCCCCCAGGTCCTTGAGCATGGCATAACACTCGCTCGTATGGGAGGAACCCGGATAATCTACCAGGAACTCATTGATATTCGAGATGGCGATGTACGTCGGAGAAGGGTCGAGCTCGTACCGCAGGGTCGAGCGGTACAGGCAGTCCAGCCGCAGGAACCGGGCGTCCTCCGTGAACGGACTGCGGGGATAGGTGGACACGAACTTCTGCAAATTCGCCTCCGCCGTCACGTAATCCTTGGACTTGTAATTGCTCAGGCCCCAGTAATACTGCACCGTATCGTCCCGGTCCGTCCCGCCCGTCAGCACGGACATGGACTCGAACAGGGCTGCCGCCTTCTGGTATTTCCCGGCATTGAACAAGTCAAACGCCATCTTGTATTTGCCATCCACGTCATTGCCGGCCAGCATGGCATCATACTGCGACTTGCAGGAGGCCGACCCGAGGGCCGCCGCCAGCAACAGGATCCCGATTTTGAAATATCTCATCGTAAATAATTGATTATCTTATCTATCCTATTTCCCTCCCTGCAGGAAACGCTCCACGTCCAGCGCCGCCCGGCATCCGGACGCCGCCGCCGTAATGGCCTGCCGGTAAGAAGGGTCCTGGACATCGCCCGCAGCGAAAACGCCCTCCACGTTCGTCCGGGAGGATTTGCCCTGCGTCACGATATACCCGTTCGCATCCGTTTCGATCCAGTCCTTGAACAGGTCCGAATTGGGATGGTGCCCGATCGCCAGGAAAAAGCCGTCGATCTGGATATCAAAAACCTTACCATCTTTCCGCACCAGACGGGCACCGGTGACGCCGGAGTCGTCCCCGAGCACCTCCTGGGTATTGCAGTTCCACAGAATTTCGATATTGGGCGTGTTCATCACCCGCTCCTGCATGGCGGAAGAAGCCCGGAATACATCCCGCCGCACAATCATGTAGACTTTGCGGCACAATCCGGCCAGATAAGTCGCTTCCTCGCAGGCGGTATCTCCGCCGCCGACCACCGCCACATCCTTCTTCCGGTAGAAGAAACCGTCGCATGTGGCACAGGCCGAGACGCCCAGGCCGCGGAAACGGTGCTCGGAAGGCAGGCCCAGGTACTTCGCCGTCGCGCCGGTCGCGATAATCACGGCCTCCGCCAGCAGCTCCCGGTCATGGTCATCGACCACCCGGAAAGGGCGGGCGGAAAAATCTACCGCCTTGATCCGTCCGCTGCGGATATCCGTGCCGAACCGGGCGGCCTGCGCCCGCATGGAGGCCATCAGGACATTTGCGTCCACGCCATTCTCGAATCCCGGGAAATTTTCCACGAGGGTGGTCGTCGTCAACTGTCCCCCGGGCTCCATTCCCTCGTACAACACGGGAGAGAGCGATGCCCTGGATGCGTAAACTGCTGCAGTATAACCGGCTGGACCGGAACCGATGATCAAGCACTTGATTGTTTCCATAGTTGTCCTGTTCAAAAAAATGGGTGCATGGAATGCACATTATGAATGCAATTTGCAAATATAATCATTTTGAGATTAGGTCCCATGCATACATTCAATTAAAAAATTTGATAACTTTGTATTCCTACTGACTGCAATGATCATGACAAATACCCTTCATACCGCACCGAGTATGAGCGAGTTCAAATCTTTGCTCAAGAAGTACTCCCTGAAAGCGACCCCGCAAAGGCTGGCCGTTCACAGCGCCATGCAAGTGCTCGGACACGCCTCCGCGGACATGGTCACGGAAGAAGTGGCCCGGCAGGGCCGGACCAAAGTGACCGTCGCTTCGGTCTACAACATCCTCACGCAACTTGCCCTGCTGGGCATCTATGCGCACCGGCTCAGCATCGGGAATAAAATGTACTTCGACGTCAACACCCACCAGCACATCCACCTGTATGACACCGTCAACAGCACATTCATGGATGTGGAAGACGAAGATTTGACGGCCATGATCGAGGCCCGTCTCGGGAAAAGACGGTTCCGGGGTTACAAAGTGGACGGGATCGACATCCAGATCCTGTGCCATCCGAGCAAGAATAAATTAATGAAAATCATACGATGAAACAGATGAAAAAATGGATGCTTCTCCTTTCCCTGGCGGCCGCGGCCGCCTGCGGGAAAATTGACCCGACAATCAGCTACGGTGAGGTTTCCATGGGTAACCCGGACGGGGAACAGTTCATTTACATGGATTCCGGCGTGGCGTACAAAATCGTGGAACAGCAATGCGAGGGAAATCCCCTTACCTGCGACCGGGTGCTGATCCAGTGCGACGTGCTCAAGCACTCAGCCCACTTGAAGACCTCGACCAAGACCTACGAAGTCTACGATATCCGTCTTCTCCAATTCAGGGAAGTCAAGATCAAGAATCCCATCAGTACCGAAACGCAGATCGGGACGGACAGCTACCTGGGAACGGACCCCATCAAGTTCTCGACGGGGTGGATTTCCGGGAAAAACCTGAATGTCTTCGCACAATGGTACGAAGTGGACGGTTCGAATGTCGAACACCGGATCAACCTGTGCTTCGAACAAGCCAGGAGCCATGGAGACACACTCTGCTTCTCGCTTCGGCACAACGCTTTTGACGAGACGCCTCCCTACACAAAGGCATCGTCTGCCGACGCCGGTGGAGGAAGCGCCGCCCAGGACAAAAAGTATGTCGTCAAGTCGGACTATTACAGCTTCTCCCTGAAAAACCTCCTTCCCGAAGGAAAAAGTACCATTCCCATCAAGATTACATGGAAATGGTACCGTGACGATGATGTCAACCAGCAAGCACTGGACAACTTCTCGCTGGAAGGCGTTTACTATAACGAGGAAGACAAGACGGAGTAATCCCCGCTATTTGAACAAGATAGTTGCCGTGACCGGACGGTGGTCGGAACAATTGGAGATGAACTTGTCCCCGTTCTTGACCCCGTCCGCGGTAGTCGTGCCCCGGTGAACCATCTCGAAACTGTCCGTAATCACTTCATAGGCCGTCACCGTGAAGGGTTCAGAGGCATGGCTGCTGAGGAAAATGTGATCCAACTTGCGGCTGATCGGGCTGGGGCCGGTGCCCTTCCAGGAAGGACATGAATTCTCGCGCTCATTTTTCCTATTCTCTGTCAAATTCTTGACATCCAGCAACATACCGCCTTTCGTGAGCTCCTTGTAGCCCGGGCTGTCATCCCGGACCAAGGCGCCGGTTTCGTTGTTGTAAATGGCCTCGGAACTGTTGAAATCCCCGGTGCAGATCACATAGGCATCTCCGGCGATCTCTGCGACTTTGGCCTTGAGGATCCGGGCGTCCCGGCACCGGAGGGTATCCCGCATCACACCGGCTTCCCCGGCCGGATAGAAGGCATGGATATGGGAATTGAAGAGGAAGAAGGTCACCCCCGTTTCCTTGTCGAAAAACTTGCCCCAGATGCAATTGAGGTCCTTCTTGCCCGTATCGTCCGGGTCATAGGAGAAATCGATCTCCGGCGTGGGTGAATAGTAGAAATGCCCGCTTTCCATCAGGGTGAAACGGTCGGTCTTGTAGAGGATGGCGTTGACCGAAGGGCTCTTGCTCCGGAACGAACCGATCCACTTGTACTGCGGGAGCGCCTTCACGATGTCCCCGAGCATCTCCCGGCTGTTCTCCTGGGTCCCGAAAATGTCGAAATCCGCCTTTGTCAGCAAGGCCATGGCGCTTTCCCGCCGGTTCGGCCAGTAGCCGATATGGTTTTCCCGGGTTGCCGAGGGCCCTTCGATATTGTACGTGCCGACTTTCAGCGGGATGTCCCGGCGCGCGCCCAGGACTTCGGAGCCGGGTGCCGGCGCCGCCTTCAAGGCCTTCCGGAGCGTCGGCAACACATATTCCGTGTAACGGACCATGCCCAGGTCGGTGAAATGGGTGCCGTCAACCGTCGCCTCGCCGTCCGTTCCCAGCATGGTATCGCCCTTGATGTAATAAATCTTCTTCTCTCCGGCTTTCTTCAACTTGTCATACACCGCCTTCAAGGATGCGTTGCGGGCCGCGATATCCTGCGCCCGGTCTTTGTCGAAAACCGCATGCGGATAATTCGGATTCTCGATAAACACCACCGGGACATCCGGATGGGCCGTCCGCAGGATCCGGAAAAACCGCTCCTGCCTTTTGTCTATGATTTCCGCTTTGCAATTCGGCACATTATCCAGTACGAAAACCGCCGGATTCTCCACCTGGGCCATCAGCGAAGCAATCTCTTCGTCCAGATGCGCATTGCCGCTGAAGCCCAGATTGATCACCTCGCGGTCCAGTTCCCGGGACAGGATGTTCGTAAAAGCCATGCCCGGGCGGTTGGCACAGCCGCCCTGCAGGATGCTCGTCCCGTACATCACGACCGGAGAACCCTGCCGCGGGCTGTCAAGGGCGGGCTGATCGAGAACGGCTCCCTCATCCACTCCGATTTCAACTTTCCGGACCCCTTCATACAAGGACAGATACAGGATGTACTCCCGCATCGTCGGCTCCATATTGTTGATAATCAGCTGATCATTCAGCGTGTCCCGTTGCGGGCGCGCACTCTTGACGAACCGCCATTTCCCGCTGCCCGGCTCCCGCGCATACAGATCCAGTCCGCGGGTTCCCGTGTCGGTCATGTGATTCATCGTATTCAATCCGGAGGAAATCCACCGCACCCGGACCGACGTGGAATTGGAACGGAAACGGATGGAGATCCCGGAGGAATTTCTGCCCAGATTCCAGACGGGTTTCCGGATGACCCCCTCGAACGCCGCCGGAAGCCGCTCATAGGTCGCCGAGGTGTTGCTGACCGCCTTGCCATAAATCGGAAAAACCGAAGCATCCGTATAGACCGTTTTTGTCTCCTGCGCCCGCATTCCCCCCTGGAATGCCGCCGTCAGGACAAGCCCAATGAAAAGAAACCTGAAATGTGTCATAACTGTGATTATAAAAAACTTTCAAGAACAAAAAAACACTCAGGGCCGCGTCTGTCCATCCCCCTCAATCAGCCATTTGTACGTCGTGATTTCTTCCAGGCCCATCGGTCCGCGGGCCCCCAGTTTCTGCGTACTGATGCCGATCTCGGCACCCAGGCCGAACTGCCCCCCATCCGTAAAGCTGGTCGGGGCATTCCAGTATACACACGCGGCGTCGACATCCTGCTGGAAAAGCTCCGCCGCCCCGCGGTCTTCCGTAACGATGGCTTCACTGTGTCCGGAGCCATAGCGCCGGATATGGTCCAGTGCTTCCCGGAGGGAATCGACCGTTTTTACCGCCATCTTGTAATCCATATACTCGGTGCCGAACGCCTCCGGTCCGGCTGCCGCCAGCCGGGAAGCCGGATAATGGCGTTGCAGCGCTGCGTAAGCACGTTCATCGGCGTAAAGGGTCACGCGGCCGGCCATCTCCCCAACCAGCGCCGGAAGGTCCGCAAGACGGGAAGAATGGACAATCAGGCAATCGAGCGCATTGCACACACTCACGCGCCGGGTCTTGGCGTTGGTTACGATGCGGATCCCCTTCTCCAGGTCGCCCGCCGCATCGAAATACGTGTTTACCACCCCCGCTCCGGTCTCGATACAAGGCACTTTCGCATTGTCCCGCACGAAATCGATGAGACGACGGCCACCCCGGGGAATCACCAGGTCAACATACCCGACCGCCCCGAGCAGCGCCTGCGCCGCTTCATGCGTAGCGGGGAGCAAGCCCACGGCATCGGGATCGGCACCGGCTCCGGCGAGCACATCCCGGATGAGTGCCACGGCGGCCCGGTTGGAACAGGCGGCATCCCGCCCGCCCTTGAGCAGGCAGGCGCTTCCCGCCTTGAAACAGAGCGAAAAGACGTCGAAAGTCACATTGGGCCTGGCCTCATAAATCACCCCGATGACCCCATACGGCACAGAGACCTTCTGCAACCGGAGCCCGTTGGGAAGCGTCCGCTGCGCCAGTGTCCGCCCGAGCGGAGAAGGCAGCGAAGCGACACGGCACATGTCCGAAGCAATCCCTTCCAGCCGTTCCGGCGTCAACATCAGCCTGTCATACAACGGATTATCACGATCCATCGCGGCCAGGTCCGCTGCATTCGCCTCCAGCAGTCCTTCCGCTCCGCTGCGCATGGCGTCCGCCACCGACCGGAGGATCTTGTCCCTTTCAGCAGCATCCATCCCCGCCAGGGTCCGGGATGCCGCCTTGGTGCGTTCAAAAACTTCGTTCATCATGCGGGATGCTTGGGTTCTTCGGGAACAAATTCAGTAAAAACCGTGCCCTCGCGGCCGGCAAGGACATCCACCAGGATATTCTCAACGCGCCCGTTGGCGATGATCACCCGGATGCCGCCCGCCGCAAGCGTCTGCGCCACATGGCATTTGGAAGACATCCCGCCACGGCCCGAAGTACTCTTCCCCGGGCCGATATACTTTCCGACGGAATCACCGGCACCGATGCGCGGAATCACCCGGGCGGCAGGATCGCCGGGAGCACCGTCATATACCCCGTCGACATTGGTGAGGAGAACAAGGGTGGACGCCCCCACCATCTGTGTCACGAGCGCGGAAAGCTCATCATTGTCAGTAAACATCAACTCCGTAATGCTGACCGTATCATTCTCATTGACAATGGGAATGACATTCCGGCCAAGCATCACTTCCATACAGCTCCGCTGGTTGTCATATTCCTGCCCCGCCTCGAAATTCTTCTTCATGGTCAAGACCTGGCCGACGGTGATGCCGTAATTCTGGAAAAGTCTGTAATAGAGATCCATGAGGCGGACCTGTCCGATTGCCGAATAAAGCTGCCGCTGCTGGACGTCCGTGAGTTTGCCGTCTTCCCGGATGAGGGAACGGCCGCAGGCGACGGCTCCGGAAGTGACCAGGACAATCTCATATCCGGACGCGCGCAGGCACACGATCTGATCCACGATGGACGATACGCGGGTGGTATCGAGCGAGCCGTCCGGACGGGTCAGCACATTGCTCCCCACTTTCACGACAATGCGCTGACGGCGGGGCTTGTTGACAACGGTCAGGCCCTGGATGACGGATTCGCTGAACCCAGCCTCTTCCATGGCATCCAGCCCCCTGATTGTCAACCCGTTCGGAGTTGTGACACGATCGATTTCCCGCTCCGGATCGAATCCTTTTGCCTCCACCAGCGCCGCAGCTCCCCGGACAGTCTGGCACACGGCCCGGCCGACGGTGTCCGCCGCCAGTCCCAGTTGTCCGCCACCCCGGGCGGAAGCGCTGATATACCGCATGGCATAGGCGATTCCGCAGGAGGCCAGGGACGTTCCGGAAAGCAGCTGCTCCAGCGGCACAACCTGCGTTTTCCCGACATGACTGAACAGATCTTCCAGTGCAGCGATTTGCCCGGGAGTCGCCTGAACGGCAGCGATATAAGTCATG
>CADBPH010000174.1 GCA_902796455.1 uncultured Bacteroidia bacterium | reverse complement strand
GGATGATGTTCTCGAGGATACCGCGGCCGCCTCTCCAATCCTTCTTGGAAGGACCGTCAACGGTCTTCTGGGTAGCGGTAGCAGCGTGAACCGTCGTCATCAGACCACGGACAACACCGAATTTGTCATTGAGCACCTTGGTGATAGGAGCAAGGCAGTTGGTGGTGCAGGAAGCGTTGGAGATGATGTCCTGGCCGGCATACGTCTCGTGGTTCACACCATAGACGAACATCGGGGTAGCATCCTTCGAAGGAGCGGACATGATCACTTTCTTCGCACCGGCCTCAATGTGCTTGCGAGCCTTCTCATCGGTCAGGAACAGACCGGTGGACTCGACGACGACCTCGGCGCCGACCTCGTCCCACTTCAGGTTAGCGGGATCCATCTCGGCAGTGAGGCGGATCTTCTTGCCGTTAACGACCAGCGTGGAACCCTCGACAGAGACCTCGCCACAGAAAGGACCGTGGACAGAGTCATACTTCAGCATGTAAGCCAGGTAATCAGGATCGAGAAGATCGTTGATACCTACGATTTCGATGTCATTCGGGAAATTTTCCACTGCAGCACGGAATACCATACGGCCGATACGGCCAAATCCGTTAATACCAAGTTTTACCATTTTTAATTTGTTATTATAAAGTTGAACTTCAATTCAAATCCGTCAGGTTTTTCCTGCAAAAACAGTGCAAAAATACCAAAAAAACAGGAAATTCCATATCTTTGTCCGGAATAATGAAAACTTTAACGTTTCAATGGAGATTCTCATTACAAACGACGACGGATACAAGGCAAAAGGGATTCACGCACTGGCTGGAATCATGCGGAAATTCGGACATATCACAGCCATCGCTCCCAAAAAACACCAGTCCGGCATGGGCATGGCTGTCGATCTCGGACTCAAGCAAACGGCCTATCGCGACCTGGGCGTTGAAGACGATGTCCACTGGTCCTACCTGGACGGCACGCCCGCCAGCTGCGTGAAAATGGGGCTCTTTCTCCCCTTCCGCGACCGCAAGCCCGACTGGGTGGTCTGCGGAATCAACCATGGTTCCAACGCCACGACGGGATCCTGCTACTCCGGGACCCTGGGCGCTGCGCAGGAAGCGGCGCTGAACGGGATACCCGCCATTGGGGTTTCCCTCGATTCCGGAAGCCCGGATGCGGATTTCTCTGCCGTCGAAGCCCTCTTCCCGGACATCCTCCGGCGCCTGATGGACAGCCTTCCCCAGCGGAAAGGCATCTACTACAACGTGAATTTCCCGAACCGTCCCCTGGAAGAAATCCGCGGCGTGCGGGTCGCCACCCAGGGACACGGGCACTGGGAGAAAGAATTCACGGCCTGGAATCCGGACCATTTCCTCTCCCAGGGCATTAGCGCCGAATTGCTGGGGCGCAGCACGGAAATCCGGCTCGAGGAAGGCGAAGAACTCTACATGATGACCGGGACCTATGTTGACGAAGACAACGTAGAAGACGCCGACCACCACCTGCTGGCAAAGGGCTATGTCACCATTGTGGCCCATAATCTGTATACAACTGATTTCCAAGAAGTGGAGCGGCTCCGCGGAATGGGAATGGAATCTATTTTCTGACAATCCTATGCGGTATTATATCATAGCGGGCGAAGCCTCCGGCGACCTGCACGGGTCGAACTTGATGAAAGGTCTCTACCACGAAGACCCGCAGGCGGATATCCGTTTCTGGGGCGGAGAGATGATGGATGCGGTCTACCGCAGCAACCAGGACGGAAAGGGCCTGGTCCGGGACTATAAGGAAGGCGCCGTCATCGGATTCAGCCAGATCTTCCTACATGCCCGGAAATTCCTGCGGCGCTTTTCGGATTGCTGCGCCGACATCCTTGCCTGGAAGCCGGACGTCGTCATCCTGATCGACTATCCCGGATTCAATTTCCGCGTCGCCCAATTCGCCCATCAACACGGATTCAAGGTCTTCTACTATATTGCCCCGAAGGTATGGGCCTCGCGCGAAAGCCGGGTCCGCAAGTTGAAGGAATACGTCGACCGGCTGTTCATTGTATTCCCCTTTGAGAAAGCATATTTCGACAAGAAAGGCGTCCGCTATATCTACCGGGGCAATCCCCTGATCGACGCCGTCGACGGGTCTCCCTCGACAGCCCTTTCCCGCGAGGCTTTTTTCCGGACCGCATCTCTCCCGGATGCCCCGTACGTCGCCATCCTGGCCGGATCCCGCAAGGGAGAAATCGCCTCCATGATGCCGGTCTGCACCGCGTTTGCTGAAAAGATGCTCGACCTGCCCGCGTATGCCGGCTGGCATTTTGTCATCGCCGGCGCCCCGTCCCGCAATCCGGAAGACTATGCCCCCTATCTGACCGGACGGCTGCAGGAGCGGATGCATGTTGTCTTCGGACAGACCTATGCCGTCATCCGCCACGCCCGGGCAGCGGTCGTCAACTCCGGCACCGCATCCCTGGAGACCTGCCTGCTGGGAACACCCCAAGTCGTCGCCTATGCCGGCACTCCGTTCAATTTCAACGTCGGAAAGCACATCATCAGAGTAGATTTCATCAGCCTGGGCAACCTCATTCTCGGACGCAAAGCCTTCCGTGAACTGCTCCAATACTATTTCACGCCGGAGAACGTCCTCTCCGAAGTGAGGCGCCTCGTCGAAGACGGTCCCTACCGGGAGAAGATGCTCGAAGACTATGCCCTGATCCGCCAGGAACTGGGCGGAGCCGGCGCATCCGCTGCCGTTGCCGCGTCCATGACTGCATGTCTCCGGAATTCTGATAACAATTGATCTTCCTCAGAAGCTGTTTTGAAATGATTGCCGAAGTTTATTATGCGGAGTTTTCGAGACAGTTTCGGCTTTGGAAGAAGGAGCGTAGCCGTAGC
>CADBPH010000173.1 GCA_902796455.1 uncultured Bacteroidia bacterium | reverse complement strand
GATGAAGCACAGAAAGCCCGGTTTGAAAAAGAGCGGGCGGAAGGCCGGTACGGCACCCTTCCCAAGACAGTCAAGACGGCCGTTGAACTCGACGGCACCATTCAGAAAGCATTGCCGGCCGGGGTGAAGAAGACGGGAAAAGATTTGCCGCTGTTTGCCGTCACGGATACGTTCAACCGCGTCTTTTTCTATAGCCAGGGCTACACCATCGGTCTCGGCGACCAACTGAAAACTGCCGTAATGAAATTATAGGAAATAATCAATAAACACATGAAAAACAGACTCTTGACGGTCGTCCTCCTGCTGGGGGCCACCCTTAGTTCCCATGCGCAGGAAGAGGCAAGACTCCTCCGTTTCCCCGCAACCAATGGCAGCGAAATCGTCTTCTCCTATGCAGGAGACCTGTATACTGTCCCTGTCACAGGCGGACAGGCCACCCGGCTCACTTCCCATGTCGGATACGAAATGTTCGCCCGGTACTCCCCGGACGGCAAACAAATCGCCTTCACCGGAGAATACGACGGGAACCGGGAAGTGTACCTGATGCCCGCTACGGGCGGCCAGCCGGTCCGGCTCACTTATACCTCCACCAACGGAAGGGATGAATTGGGCGACCGGATGGGGCCGAACAACATCGTCATGACCTGGAATCCGGACGGCAAGGGCATTCTCTACCGGAACCGGATCGGAGACGGCTTCTCCGGCAAGCTCTGGAGCGTACCGGCGGACGGCGGCATGCCGACGGAAATCGCCCTCCCCGAAGGAGGATGGTGCAGTTGGTCTCCGGACGGGAAGAAGCTGGCCTACAACCGTGTAATGCGCGAATTCCGGACATGGAAGTATTACCGTGGCGGCATGGCCGATGACATCTGGGTTTACGACCCGAAGGCCGGGAAAGTGGAAAACATCACTTCCAACGTCGCGCATGATATTTTCCCGATGTGGATCGGTGACGAAATCTTCTTCGCCTCCGACCGGGACATGACCATGAATCTGTTCTGCTATAACACGAAGTCGAAACAGACCACAAAAGTAACAGATTTCCAAGAGTTTGACATCAAGTTCCCCAGCACGGACGGGAAAACGATCGTCTTCGAGAACGGCGGCTACATCTACCGTTTCGACCCGGCCACCCGGCAGGCCAGCCAGCTGCACATCACGCTCTCGGCAGACAATGTCTACGCCCGGAGCTTCCTCAAGGACGTTTCCAGGAATGTCTCGGCCGCCAGCGTCTGCCCTGACGGCAGCCGCATGGTTGTCACGGCGCGGGGCGAGGTCTTCGACGTGCCGGCCGGCAAGGGGGTAACCCGCAACATCAGCCGCAGCCCCGGATCGAATGACCGTGGTGCAGACTGGAGCCCGGACGGGAAGACCATCGCCTGGATCGGGGATGCCACCGGCGAGACGGAAATATACCTGTATGATGTAGAGAAAGGCGGAGAACCCCGCCAGCTCACCCGTGGGAGCGATACGTACATCCGCTCCCTGCAATGGAGTCCGGACAGCAAAACCATCCTCTATACAGACCGGAAGAACCGGCTCGTGGCAGTCAGTCC
Organism: uncultured Bacteroidia bacterium; assembly: GCA_902796455.1. Taxonomy (GTDB): domain Bacteria; phylum Bacteroidota; class Bacteroidia; order Bacteroidales; family UBA932; genus Cryptobacteroides. The sequence continues at coordinate 2,455 of CADBPH010000173.1, read as the reverse complement.
CGCGACCGGAACCGCCAAGACCTTGCTGCAAAACGGAGAAGCGGAATTCCGCGGGGTGCAGTATTCGCCGGACGGACAATGGCTTGCCTATACCAAACCGGCCAAGAACGAGATGAGCGTCATCTATGTCTACAACCTGACCACCGGGAAAGAGTACCCGGTCACGGAGAGATGGTACAACGCCGGAAGCCCGGCTTTCAGCACCGACGGGAAATACTTGATTTTCACGGCAGACCGGGACATCCATCCGACTTACAGCCGGAGTGAGTGGAATTTCGCGACGACCAATATGAGCGGGGTGTACCTGGCCATGCTGGCGAAAGACACTCCTTCTCCGCTGCTGCCCAAGGACGGGGAAGCCGCCCCGGACAACAAACCGGCGAAAAAAGGCCCTGCGACTGCTGAAAAAGCGGGTGCCGACAACGAGGGCGTCCAAGTAACCATCGACCCGGACGGCTTGCCGCTGCGGATTGTCCGCCTCCCGATCAATGGAATGGCCCGCGGATTTTACAGCGACGGCAAAAAGGTGTGGTACAACACGATGGGCGGGACCAACGTCTTGGATCTCGCCACCCTCAAAGACGATAAATGCGCCGATGGGAGCATGTCTTACCGCCCCGGAGACAAAAAGGCTGTCTTTTTCAAGGGCGGCGACCTGTATGTCGCTCCGGTCGGACCGAAAGCAGCCTTGACCGACAAGGTCAGTCTGGCAGACATGAAAGCGACCGTGGATTACAGCCAGGAATGGCCCCAGGTCTTCGACGAAGTCTGGCGGGCGTTCCGCGACGGTTTCTATCTTGAAAACATGCATGGACGCGACTGGAATGCCATCAAGGCGCAATATGCCGTCCTGCTCCCCTATGTCAAGACCCGCCTCGACCTGAATTACGTGATCGGGGAAATGATTTCCGAACTGGCCTGCGGCCATGCCTACGTCAGTGTCGGCGATTATCCCAAAGCTCCGCGTGTGAACATGGGCCTGCTGGGTGCGGAGCTTTCGAAAGACAAGAAGAGCGGTTATTTCAAGATCGGTCACATCCTCCAGGGCGCCCCGTACAGCGAGAACCTGCGTTCTCCCCTGTCTGAACCCGGAATCGGCGTCTCTGAAGGCGATTTTATCACGGCTGTCGACGGCGTCCCGGTGAAAGATATTCCGAATATCTACAGTCTCCTTGCCGGCAAAGCCGGTGTCCTGACCGAACTGACGGTGAACACGGCAGCGAAGGAAGGCGGGAAGAAAGTGGTTGTCAAGCCGATCGCTGACGAGTATCCGCTCTATCATTATGAATGGGTCCAGAAGAATATCCGGACCGTGGAAGAAAAATCCGGCGGGAAAGTCGGTTACATCTACATCCCGGACATGGGCGTGGAAGGCCTGAGCGAGTTCATCCGCTATTATTATCCCCAGATCGACAAGGAAGCCCTGATCATTGACGACCGGGCCAACGGCGGCGGAAACGTATCGCCGATGATCATCGAGCGCCTCCAGCGCGAAGTGTACCGGATGACCATGAGCCGCACCTCCACCATGACCGGAACAACCCCCGACGGGACGCATACCGGCCCCAAGGTGCTGCTGATCGACAAGTATTCCGCCTCCGACGGTGACCTCTTCCCCTGGAGCTTCAAGGCCAACAATCTCGGAACCGTTATCGGAACGCGCACCTGGGGCGGCATCATCGGCATCAGCGGTTCACTGCCTTACATGGACGGTACGGACGTCCGCGTCCCGTTCTTCACCAATTATGACGCGAAGACCGGACAGTGGATTGTCGAGAACCACGGCGTCGACCCGGATATCCTGCTGGATAACGACCCTGTCAAGGAGTACAAGGGCGAGGACCAGCAGTTGCTGAAGGCCATCGAAGTGGCCATGGAGCAACTCAAAGACCGGAAAGCCCTGCCCGGCGTCCCTGCACCCAGAACCTTCAAAGACCTCGGACTCCCCGAAAAGAAATAAAACGTCTTACCGGAAAACGACCCGGGTAGACGGGATGGCGTATGCAATGTCCTCCAGGACGTTCCAGGCGTAATACGTACTGTACTGGTCGCTCGGCTGATAGCGCAGTCCGGTGAAATACCCGGACAGGAGGGATTCGCGCCACTCCGCCGTGACCGTCACTTTGATCCGGCCCATGCATTTCCCGATATGGAAATACATCCGGAACTCATTGTGCGTGTCCGGACGGGTCCATCCCATGGGAGTCGGAATCAGGGTGACAGCCGTGCTCAAGCGGGAGAAATACCGATAGGATGCAATATCGTAGTATCTGTCATACAGCAAGTTGACAAGATAATTGAACGCCTCTTCGCGGGTGGCGAAATCCGTATAGACGACAATCTGGGAGGCATTGGTACGGGTACGGATGTCCATCGGAGTCAATCTCGGAACCGGTGCAGGACGGGGACGGTAACGATGGAGCGTCGGACGCGGAGGAAGCGGGGCGGAGGATTT
>CADBPH010000172.1 GCA_902796455.1 uncultured Bacteroidia bacterium | reverse complement strand
TCGTTCTTGGCCGTTTCCTCAAAGAGGCTGCCGATCTGCACATACCCGTCTTTTTTCGCCTTTGAGGCATAGTACAGATACTTGGTATGAGCCTGTGACTCCCCGGCAAAAGCCGTTTTGAGATTCTCTTCCGTTTTCGTTCCTTTTAATTCCATGATGTTGTGTTTTTCTGTTGTGCGAAAATAATAATAATTTGGTAAATTTGTACATGCAGCAAAAAGGAAAAGGGAGCAAGCCCCGGAAACGCACACAGCGGAAAAGGCGCGGCAAGAGAAAGGTTGCCGTCCCGATATGGGTGTGGATATCCGCGCTGGTCCTGCTCGCCTTGGCCATCCTGCTCCCATACCTCAGGCCGGCGAACCCCGAGAAAGGAAGCCGGATTCCGGAAGGCAATTATGCATACGGCATCGACATCTCGCACCACAACGGGCGGGAAATCGTCTGGGACTCACTGATGGTTCTGACCGATGCTTCCCGCAGGACCATCCGCTCGGTCGTCAAAGCCCGGGAAATCCACCCGGTTTCCTTCGTCTTCATCAAAGCGACGGAAGGCCTGTCCTGGACAGACCGGGAATTCGCCCGGAACTGGGAAGAGGCCGGCCGGCGGGATTTCCGGCGCGGTGCCTATCATTTCTACCGGACATCGAAAAACCCCGTCCAGCAGGCCCGCCATTTCATCAACACCGTCGGCAGCCTGCGCCACAAGGACCTCCCACCCGTTCTGGACATTGAAACCCTGCACCGCGGCTATTCCCGCGCCGAACTGAACCGGGACCTGGGCATCTGGCTGGAAACCGTCTGGAATCATTATGGACGCAAACCGGTCATTTATACCTATGAATCCTTCGCCCGCGATTACCTGGACAAAACCCTGCTGGAAAAGTACCCGCTGTGGATTGCACACTATGATGTTCCCAAGCCCGATACGGACCGATGGAACTGGTGGCAATTCACGGACAAGGCGGTCGTCCACGGCATTCCCGGACATGTTGACCTGAATGTAAGTAAAAGATAATACGTATAATGAGTATCGCTGTTTATACTTTGACTTCAGCACTTCACGACGAAGCGGCTGTCGGAACCGTCACCCGGGAATTCCTGGAAAGCATCGACCCTTCCGGGAGTTTCGAAATGCGGAAAGAGGACTATGCAGACTACGGAAGCCATGACCTGGACCTTATCTACGTCCGGACCGGCGGAACAGAAGGCATTTTCCTGACACTTCTCCCGGACCTGCTTTCCCGATGCGGAAAAAAATACCCCTTCTATCTGCTGACCAGCGGAAAGAGCAATTCACTGGCCGCTTCGCTGGAAATCCTTTCCTACCTGCGCCGCCACGGACTCCGCGGCGAAGTCATCCATGGCTCCCCTGCCTATATCCGCTCCCGGATCCAAGTCCTGGAGGGCATTTCCCGGGCCAGGCATGCACTGGACGGACAACGGCTCGGCATTGTCGGAAAGCCTTCCGACTGGCTGATTGCCAGCGAGGCGGACGCATCCGCCATCCAGGAGCGGCTGGGAATCACCCTGGTAGACATTCCCATGGCCGAATTGGAAGCGGCGATCGACCGGGTCCCGGATGACACATCGCCCATGATCCAGCTTGCCGGCAGCACGCCTGAAATCAAAGGGGCGTACCCGGGCGCGATCAAGATTTACAATGCGCTGAAAGACATTATTATACGCCATCAGCTGAACGGATTCACCCTCCGCTGCTTCGACCTGCTTTCGCGCGTGCACAACACCGGATGCCTGGCACTGGCAAAACTCAACGCAGAAGGCTATGTGGCCGGATGCGAAGGCGATGTGCCCGCCCTGCTGTCCATGGCCATCGCCCGCGCCCTGACCGGCGTTTCGGGCTTTCAGGCCAATCCCGCCCAGATTGACCCGCAGACGGGAGAAATCCTTTTCGCCCACTGCACCGTTCCTTTGGACATGACCACCCGCTTTTCGTTCGACACCCATTTTGAGTCGGGAATCGGCATCGGAATCCGGGGGCATCTCCAGGAAGGCCCGGTCACTGTATTCAAGACAGCCGGAGACCTGGGCCGCTATTTCGCCTCAGAAGGCATGCTGGTCCGCAACCAATCCAAGAATGATCTCTGCCGCACGCAGATTATCGTCAAGATGGATGCGGGACCCGAAGCCGCTGCATATTTCCTGAACAATCCGATCGGCAACCACCACATCATCCTGCCGGGGCATTGGAAATCTTTCATAGATAGTATTTTAGCATCATAATTCATGAGACACCTGCACCTTCTCGCACTGACACTGCTCTTTGCCGGGCAGTTGGCCTTTTCCGCAGAAAAGAACCGCAACACCGTGCTGTATTCCCCGGACGGCCAATTGAAAGTAACCGCCACTTCCGGTGCCCGGGGACTGACCTGGGCCATTGAACGGAATGGGAAACCGGTGCTGGAACCCTCCCGCATCCAGATCACCATCGACGGCTGCGAGCGACTGTCGGGAACGGCCCGGGAGACCGCCCGTCAGGAAGTCAACACCGCGTTTTCTTCCCCTTTCTACAAGAAAGCAACCATACAGGACCACTACAACACCGTCACCCTTCGGTACGGAAAGGAAGCCCGGGTGGAATTCAGGGCGTATGACGAGGGAGCCGCATACCGGATTCTCTCGGACAATCCGCAGGCTAAACGGGTGGATGACGAATATGCCGAATTCAATTTTGCGGCGGATTATCCGGCTTTCATCCCTTATGTGAATGACCTGCGCGGACGGGAGCGCTATTGCTTCTCCTTCGAATCGTATTACGATGAAATCCGCCTGTCCGAAATGGCGGCTGACTCTTTGTCCATCACGCCATTGGCTGTCTGTCTTCCCGATGGAGTGAAGGCCATTGTCATGGATGCCGGCGTCGAGAATTACCCGGGAATGATGCTCAAGGGTGAAGGGAATTCCCTGAAGGCTGAGTTTCCGCCGGTTCCGGGAGAATGCATCCGGGGCGGGCACGGGAAATTGAACCTGGTCCCGCTCAACCGGCTGCCATACATCGCCTCGCTGGACGGACCGGCGGTATTTCCCTGGCGGGCTGTCGTCGTGACCGGCCGGGATGCCGACATCCTGAACTGCGACATGGCACAGTTGCTCTCCCCGGCCTGCCGCATCGCAGATCCTTCCTGGATCGTGCCCGGCAAAGCTACCTGGGAATGGTGGAACAGCATCAATTTGACCGGTGTTGATTTCGTTGCCGGCACCAATACCCCGACATATAAGGCATTCATTGATTTCGCGGCAGAGAACAAACTGGAATATGCGCTCATCGATTCCGGCTGGAGCGATAAGGATTTGTACCATGTCAAACCGGCCATTGACCTGCCCGGTCTGGTCGCATACGCCCGGGAACGCGGCGTCGGACTGTTGCTCTGGGCCAATTGGGCGGATATGGTCGACAACGATCCCGTTTCCGGTTACGGAATGACCGAACGCATCATGGAACTGTATGCCGGGATGGGGATCAAAGGATTCAAGATCGATTTTGTCGACCGGGACGACCAGATTGCGGTCCGCTCCATGTACCGGATCGCGGAATGTGCCGCACGGCACCATCTGGTCCTCGATTATCACGGATTCCGCCCGTCCGGCGTACAGCGGGCCTGGCCGAACATCCTGAATTTCGAAGGGGTCAAGGGCCTGGAGAATCTCAAATGGGCGCAGCGGAACAGTGAGGGGCCGATCCTGGACCAGACGCGTTACGACGTGACAGCCCCGTACCTCCGCATGCTGGCAGGTCCCATGGACTATACTCCGGGAGCCATGCATAATGCACTGAAAGATAATTTCTTCGGAAATGGCAATCACCCGATGAGCCAAGGGACGCGCGTGCACCAGATGGCGCTGTACACCCTCTTCGAAGCGCCCCTGCAGATGCTGGCTGACAGTCCGACCTTGTACCGGAAAGAACAAGAATGTACGGATTTCATCGCACAGGTTCCAACGGTTTTTGACGAGACGGTCGCGCTGGACGGGAAACTGGGAGAATACCTGGTCCTGGCACGCCGCAAAGGGGACACCTGGTTTGTCGCCGCCTTGACGGACTGGACGGAACGCGACCTGATTATCGATCTTTCCTTCCTCCCTGCCGGAAAGCGTCATGCCCTTATTTTCGCTGACGGAGTCAATGCCCACCGCAATGCCGAAGACTACAGCTGCCGCGAACAACCGGTCAGTGCGTCCGACAAGCTGTCCGTCCACCTCGCCGGCGGCGGAGGCTGGACCGCCATCATTCGTTAACTAACTGACTAACAGTATATTCTTCGACAGAATTTCACCCGAGAAAAACAGATTGAATATGCGAAAAACTTTCATCCTGGTTACCAGCGCCCTTTTGCTGGCCGCAACCGGCTCATTCGCCCAGAAAAAGCCGCTGGACCATTCCGTGTACGATGGTTGGCAAACAGTATCCAACACCAGCATCACCCCCGACGGCAATGTCGTCGCCTACGAAGTCAATCCGCAGGAAGGGGACGGGAAACTGTACATCCGGACCTTCGGAAAGCATCCGAAAGAAATCGTTATTGACCGGGGGTACCGGGCTACCTTGCTGGATGACGGCAAGACAGCTGTATGCATGGTCAAACCCTTTTTCAAAGACAGCCGCCAGGCCCGCATCAAGAAAAAAACCGGGGATGCCGCACCGAAGGATTCGCTGGCCATCATCGACCTTGCTACGGGTGAAAAACGAATGTTCTGCAAAGTAAACAGCTATTCTATCGGGAAATACGCAACCCGGGCGGTCGCGATATCCAGTTCGGATACCTCCCTGGTCCCGAAGAAGGAACGCGGGAAGAAAGATCTGGGCTCCCCGGTTCTGGTCTACTATTTTGACAATGGCAGGATCGATACGCTCCGGCATATCGAGAGTTACACCGGAGACAAATGGGGGCAGACGATTGCCTTCCTCCAGAAAAAAGGGAGAAAACGCACCCAAGTTGGTTTCTATGAGATCGGCAGCGGGAAATTGACCGTCCTTCCCGACACGTCCCGCTACCATTCCCTGCCACGCTTCAATCAGGAGGGCACTGCCGTCCTGTACCTGCAGAGCAATGATTCCCTGGACAGCGGCAGCAAGCATTGCGATCTGTACCGGTATGACCTCGGTGCAGCTGCACCCGTCTGCCTGGCCCAGTCCCATGCTCCCGGTGCGCCGGAAGGCTGGGGCCTGACCCAGAACAGCCAGCCATCGTTCAGTCATGACGGCAAACGCATCTTTGCCGGGATTCAGGCGTACCAGGCTCCGAAAGATACCTCGCTGGTCCCCTTTGAGACAGCCGGTCTGGATATCTGGAACTGGGACGCACCCGAG
>CADBPH010000171.1 GCA_902796455.1 uncultured Bacteroidia bacterium | reverse complement strand
TGCAGTCGCTGATGAAGCAATATGACCTGGTCGACTTCCATGTATTCACGCTCAAGCATCTGCCCTATATGATGTTCTGCCAGAAACGGGGCATCGCGTTTGACATCACGCTCTGGGGGTCGGACCTGATGCGGGCGACGGACGAAGCATTGGAAAAGAAAAAATGGGGCTTTGCGCATTGCCGGCATATCAAATGTTCGGAAAACCTGCACGAAGTGCTGGTGGAGAAGTATTCCACTGTATTCGACAGCAAAGTCCGGTACGTCTATTGGGGAATCTCTGATTTCGAAGTGATTGACGCGCTTCCGGGCACGGCTGTAAAAGCGTTCCGGGACAAGTTGCTCTCTCCCGGGGAAGACTTCCTCGTCACATGCGGATACAACGGCTCCGAGGGACAGAACCTGACAGCCATCGCAGCGGCCATCGGCAGCCTGCCCGGAGAATTGAAAAAGCGCAGTTCCTTCCTGTTCCCCATGACGTATGGTGCTACGCCTGAATACCTGTCCCGGGTGCGGCAGGCGCTGGATGCCGCCGGCGTGCACTACACCATCCTGGACAAATACCTTCCTGCCGAAGAGATCGCGGCCGTCCGGCTCGCCTCCGACGTGGTGGTGAACATCCAGAAGACGGACGCCTTTTCCGGATCGCTGCAGGGGCATCTCTACTGCAATAATGTGCTGATTATCGGGGAGTGGCTCAACTACGTGCCGCTCGACAACGCCCATGTATATTATATAAAGACCACCATCGGAGACATTCCGCACAAGCTTGCGGAGGTCCTGACCCATCTGCCCGAATACAAAGAAAAATGCGCCGGCAACCACGAGAAAATGGCCGGCCTGACCGCCTGGCCGGCCGTGCTGCCGCACTGGGCCGCATGTTATCTGTCCTGACGTTATGAGTTTACTGAAAGAGTCAGCAAAAGGTGTTGCCTGGACAACGGCCTCAACCGTTGTCAGGAGCGTCGTCTCCCTCCTTCAGGTAGCGATTCTGACCCGTTTCCTGGAAAAAAGCGACTTCGGGATCGTTGCAATCGCCACCCTTTTCCTTGGCTTTACCCAGATTTTCCTGGACCTGGGAATCTCGGCAGGTATCATGCACAAACAGGACACCACGCCCAAACAATACAGTTCGCTTTTCTGGCTGAACATCCTCATGGGCATACTCCTGACCGCCATCCTGTGCGCCTGCGCTCCCCTCGTGGCCAAGGCCTACAAAGAACCGGAACTGGTCAGAGTCCTCTGCCTGCTGAGTTTCACGGTTTTCTTCTCCGCCCTGGGCAGCCAGCACCGGACCATCCAGCAGAAAAAAATGCGGTTCAAATACATCTCCCTGATCGAGATCATCACAGCCGTATTGTCCATGGTCCTGGCCGCCATACTGGCTTACCTGCGATGCGGAGTATACAGCCTGGTCTTTGCCAACCTCTTCCACGCCGCATCGGCCGGTTTGCTGTTCCTCGGCATCGGCCTGTATCACGACCGGAACATCTCCTTCCACTTCAAGTTGTCCGAAACATACGATTACCTGAAGATCGGGGTCTTTTCAATCGGCTCACAGGTATTGGATTACTTCGCTAGGGAACTGGACATCATGATCATCAGCGCAACGCTCGGCAAAGAAGTCACCGGCGTCTACTCCCTCTGCAAGAAACTGGTGATGGCCGTTTACGGCGCAGTGACCCCCATCCTGACAAAGGTGATGACACCCGTCTTCGCCATCATCCAGAAAGAAAAGGATCGGATCCGTCAGTTGTACTATGACATTGTGGAGTCCCTTGCCCTCGTGAACATGCCGGTGTATTGCCTGATTGCCGTTTTCGCGACAGGAATTCTGAAATGCCTGTATGGAGACCAGTACCTGGACGGCGCGCTGGTGCTGGCTTTCATCTCCCTCACTTACGGCATCAACACGACGGGCAACCCGGTTGGCAGCCTGCAGATTGCGATGGGCAGGACGGATTCCGGCTTTTACTGGACGATCTGCCGGATTGTTTTCACCGGTATCGCCATCTATCTGGGAGCCCAGTTCGGCATGAATGCCATCGCCCTGTCCATGCTCATCCTGAATTTTGTGATCAACCCCCTATTCTGGAAAATCACGATTCAGCCGCTGATCGGCGGAAACTATGGGGCATACTTCAAGGTTTCCCTGCTCATCTGCCTGCTGGTGATGGTCTCGGCCCTGCCGCTCTATCTCCTCTGCCATACCATGACCACCGTATGGCTATGCCTGATGATCGGCGGGCTGTACGCGGCGGTATATGCCGTGGTTTTGTGGAAGTTTTTCCCCGACACCTATCTTGTCCGGTTGCTTGATGAGCGCATTACACCGTGGCTGAAGAACCATATTTAGCAAGAAAACTGATTTATAGCCATCCAGACCTATCGATGAAAAGAACACTGTTTTTCTTTCTGGCAACCGCCCTGCTCCTGGCCGCATGCAGCCGGCCCAAGGACCGGTTCGAAGCCCTGAACGAACGGGCTGCCAAAGAATACCTGGAACCGCTCCGGCCCGGGTATGAAGGGCGGAATCCCTACTGGAATGTTTTCGCCAAGCGATTCCTCTATGCGCCGGCCTTCGACTTCAAAGAAGTGGAAGGAGCAAAAACGTACCGGTTTGTCGTACGGTCCCTGGAGAAAGGCACGGAATGGACCTTCCTGGCAGATGCTCCCTGGCGTCCGCTCAGCCCCGTCTGGAATGACATTCCGGTCGGAGATACGGAGCTGACGGTCCTCGCCCTCGGCCGGGACAAAGCCGTCCTGGACACGGCCGGAACGCGGAAATTCTTCAGAGACTATCCGTTCCAGGGTCCCTACCCGGGACCGGTCGTCCCGTACCGGGAAGCGGCTTTGAAAGCGGCGCTGTACCTGCATACCCTGCCCTATGTCCAACGTTTCGCCGTGGATATGGAACCCGACCTGGAGAATTATGAACATTTCTCCTGCGCATGCAAAGTCATCGGCGCCGTCGTCAGCAATGAATGCCTGATTGCCAGGGAATTGCCCCATCGCCGGGAGGAGGCGCTGGCCATCGCCCGGGGCGCCGCGCTTTTCCTGGTCTCCCAAAGCCAGCCGGCAGATGCCCCGCTGGCAGGATTTCCGCCGACCTACTACAAAGGCAAACTCCAGGACAAAGAGGAACACCGGGGTAAAACCATGACAATGGAAGCCGCCAAGGGCGCCGGACCGGCCTTCCTCGACATGTACGACCTCACCGGAGAAAAAGAATGGCTGGACAGGGCGCTGACCATCGCCCGGACATACCGGAAATTGCAGCGTCCGGACGGCTCTTTCCCCATCAAGATGGATTTCTACACCGGTGAGCCCGTCAACAACGCCAATGCGATGCTGCATCCGCTCCTGAATTTCCTGCGCCGGCTGCAGAAACAATACGGATTCACGGAATTCCAGGACATGGCCGCCGCCGGAGAAAAATGGATGCGCGCGGTCCCGCTGGCCGATTTCGACTTGGAAGGACAGTTCGAGGACACCTCCGTCATGGGGCTGGAACCCTATGAGAACCTGACCAACTGCACCGCTTCCCCTTACGCGGACTATCTGCTGACCAAGGATCATCCCACGGAAGAAGACATCGCCGACGCCCGGGACCTGATGCGCCTGAGCGAAGACCAGTTCGTGCACTGGGCCTATCCTTACGGTCCCGACGGCATCCGCACCCGCTGTGCGCCCTGCGTCCATGAACAATACAAGTACGAAACACCCATCGACAACAGTTCCTGCAATGTCGCCAACCCCCTGCTCTCGTACTACGAACTGACCGGAGACCGGCTCGCTTTCGAAAAGGCCAAAGCCCTCCTCGACAACCTGACGATTGTCCAGAACCAGACCAGCGGCATGATGCCCACCGCCCTGGTATTCCGGAATGCAGCCCGGGACATGAAGCGGAAAATCACGATCAACTGCTGCTTCGCCGACGTCAAAACACTGATGCGCATGCATGAATTGACCCAAAAGATGCAAAATGAAAAGTAACGCCCTGCTGATCGGCATGCTGGCATTAACGGTCACAGCCTGCCGGAACCACACCCAAGAACCCGGGTACAAGGATCTCAACGCCCAGGCAGCCGAGGAATACCTGGAACCGCTCCGGCCGGGCTATGAAGGAAGGAATCCTTATTGGAACATCTACGCGAAGAAATTCCTCTACGCTCCGGCATTCGACTTCGGCGAAATTGAGGGTGCCGCGCAGTACCGTTTCGTCATCACGGACAAGGACGGCCGGGAAATCTCGTTCACGGCAGACTCGCCCCACGCCCCCCTTTCTCCCGTCTGGAATGACATTCCCGTCGGAGAGACCCGGCTCTGCGTCCTGGCGATGCGAAAAAGCGGAGAAGTCCTGGACACGGCCGGTGTGCGGACGTTCTTCCGGGATTTTCCCTTCCAGGGGCCCTATCCCGAAGCGACGGTTCCCTACCGCGAAGCGGCCGTCAAAGCGGCCTTCTTCATCCACAACATGCCCGCAGTCCAGTATTGGAGCGACCATACGGAGCCGGACATGAGCTATCACCTGAATACCTACGCCACGAAAATCATCGGGGCGACCATCCTCAACGAATGCATTGTCGCCCGCGAGATTCCCGCCCGGAGGGAGGAGGCGCTGCAGCGGGCACGGAACGCGGCCGCATTCCTGATCGCCCAGAGCCGGCCGGCAGATGTGCCCCTGGCATGGTTCCCGCCCACGTATTACCAGGACCTTGTCTATTCGGGACGCGAGGAAAATAAGAATAAGACCATGACCATGGAAGGATGCCGGGCTGCCGGCGTTTTCCTCACCCTGTACGATGCGACCGGCGAGAAACAATACATGGACCGTGCCCTGGGCATCATGGAGACCCTGCGCCGGCTCCAGCGGGAGGACGGTTCTCTCCCCATCAAAGTGGATTTCATGACAGGAGAGCCCGTCAACGATGTCGGAGCGATGCTCGGACCGCTTGTCTCGCTCATCCAGCGCCTGGAACGCGACTACCAGATCCATGACTACACCCCCATGCGCCGGAAGGCGGAGGAGTGGATGCGGAAAGTCGCCATCACTACCTTCAATCTCACCGGCCAGTTCGAAGATGTTTCCGTCCTCGGCCTGCACATGTATGAAAACCTGACGAACTGTACGGCAGCACCTTACGCCCAATATTTGCTGGACAAGGATACGGTTTCGCCGGAGGACCTGGCCGACGCCGTCGACCTGATCCGCCTGAGCGAGGACCAATTCGTCCACTGGGACTTTCTCCCGAACAAAGACGGCATCAAACCTTTCTGCGCCCCCTGCGTTTTCGAACAGTATAAATATGAAATGGCCGTCGACAACAGTTCCTGCAATGTCGCCAATGCCTACCTGTCCCTGTACGAAGCCACCGGCGACCGCCTCGCCCTGGCAAAAGGGAAAGCGCTCATCGACAACCTGACCATCGTCCAGGACCCGATTACCGGCCGGATTCCCACTTTGCTGGAATTCCGCGGAAAGCAGAAAGAATACAATACCTTTTTCTGGATCAATTGCTGCGTCGCCTCGATCCAGACCTTGCTGAGAATGGAAAAACTGAACAACCATGAATAAATCCATGTTCCTGGCCGGCCTCGTCCTTTTGACGATCGGCACGGCCGCCACCGCTCAAACCTCCCGCAAAGAGCTCTGGGCCGACATCGACAAACTCGGCTCGAATTACTATTCCTATCCTGGAGGAGGGTACCGGCAAACACCGCCGCCCGAAGGATATGAAGCCTTCTACATCAGCCATTTCGGAAGACATGGTTCCCGATATCTAACCTCAAATAGGTTCTACGACCGGACCCTCGGATTGCTGGAGAAGGCCGACTCCGCCGGAGCACTCACCCGCAAGGGAAAAACCCTCTTGAAAAACCTCCGGATCGCCTACGCCGATGCGAAAGGGAAAGGCGGAGAGCTCTCGAAACTCGGCGGACGGGAACACGAGGGGATCGCGGCGCGCGCATTCACCCGCTATCCAGGCGTTTTCACGGGAAGTGCCCGGGTGGATGCCCGTTCGACCAACGTCCACCGGTGTCAAGAGAGCATGGAGCATTTCGTAGGCGAACTCAAACGCCGCAATCCCGGGCTGAACGTTGAGAGCATGGGATATTATCCGAGCGACAAGTGGTACATGAGCAACGGCAGCGACAGCGTGACCGCCGTACCGGGATCGGATGCGATCAAGAACCGGGCGCGGTTCGTCCGGGACTCGCTGAGAGGCACGGTGGACCTCAGCGGGAAATTCCTGAAAGACAAGTCGTTGATTCAAGATTACAACGGCGGGAATCCCGCCAAGTTTTCCGAGGATCTGTACGATATTGCGGAAGATATGCAGTGCGTCCCGGAACTGAAGATGAAGCGGACCTTCCGGAAATATTTCACCAAGGAACAGCTTTACACCATCTTCCTGTCCAATACGATTTCCTGGCTGATCGCGCCCGGCTACTATACCGGGATGACCCCGGGATACAAACGGGGGTATTTCCCGGCCAAACACATGTTTGACAATGCCCAGAAGGCCATAGACGCCGGGGAGAACGGTGCTTTCCTCCGCTTCAGCCATGACGGATTCGTCATCCTGCTGGTCCGCGCGCTGGAATTGGACGGCTGCCGGGAAGTCCCGCCCGATTTCCTGCATGTCTGCGACCATTTCTCCCTGTTCCAGGTCATTCCGATGGCCTCGAATGTACAGATGATCTTCTTCCGCAAGCCGGGAAGCGACGACATCCTGGTCAAATTCCTGCTCCAGGAAGAGGAGAAGCACATTCCCGTCGAAACGGACATCTGGCCCTTCTATCACTGGGAAGATGTCAAGAACTATTACTATCCGAAGATTGAAAGCTACCTGGAGACCCGGAACTGATCCGCGCGTTACCCCCGCCGGCTGAGGGTATTCCGCTCCCAGAAGAAACCGTCTGCATACCCCTGGATCCGGTTGTCCTGCCCTGCCAGTTCCAGTCGGCGGGCCGCCCAAAGGCAATACTGTTCCTCGCGCTCAATGCCGATGAACCGGCGGCCCAGTTTCTTGGCCGTCACGCAGACCGTGCCGCTGCCCATGAAGGGATCCAGCACCAGGTCCCCCGGCCGGGATGAGGCCAGGATCAATTTGGCCATCAGCTTCTCGGGCTTCTGGGTCGGATGGTCCGTGTTTTCCGGCATGGACCAGAAAGGAACCGTGATGTCATCCCAGAAATTGGACGGACAGGTCAGCCGGTACTTTCCGCCATCCGTTTCCGTCCAATCCTTCGGCTGCCCGTTTTCGCGATAGGGCGCAATGACTTGCCGCTTCATCCGGACGGCGTCGACATCAAAGTAATAGTCCGCCGGATTCTTGACCGCGAACCAGATATCCTCCATGGAATTCTTCCAGTTCGCAGCGGCGCCGCGGCCTTTCTCCCGCTGCCAGGTAATCCGGTTCAGGATGGATAATTCTTCTTGAAGTACCTGATACTGAGCAGGAGAACACTTCCAGTCCCCGCACAGGTACAAACTCCCTGAAGGCGTCAGTTTGCGGGAAAGCTTGCCGAGCCAGGAACGCAGGTAACGGACATATTCCGTTTCGGGCAGCGGGGAGAAAGTCCGCTCACCGAATTCTTTGCGGAGGTTATAGGGCGGATCGGCGATGACCAGGTCCGCGCTTGCGTCCGGGATGAGATCCAACACGTCGAACAAATCCGCACAGATGATCCGATTCTCCGCGGATACCCCGCTGCGGAGGTCTTCCGCACGGAGGAGGGTCCGCCGCGCAACTTCCGCCTCTTCCTTCGAAAGGGAGAGCGTCCGGTTGCGCGAAGCCCGTTTTTTGTCCGAAAGATCCATGGGGATAACGCTAAACAAATAAATCAGCCAGTGACCCCAACGTGTCTTCCTGGCTGATTTTTGTGCTCCCTCAGGGGCTCGAACCCTGGACCCCAACATTAAGAGTGTCGTGCTCTACCAACTGAGCTAAGGAAGCAATCTCCCATTTTTCGTGACCCGTTCGGGGCTCGAACCCGAGACCCCAACATTAAAAGTGTTGTGCTCTACCAACTGAGCTAACGAGTCTTCCGTTTTTCCCCATCGAATCTCGAAATCGGGATTGCAAAGGTAGGTCTTCCCCGGGAAAACTCCAAATATTTTTACAACTTTTTTCAAAAAAAACGCGACTGCACAGAATCAGATGCCGATCCCCTGGTAGACGAGCCCATGATCCGCCAATTCCGCCTTGTCATAAATATTGCGGCCGTCCAGCACCAGCGGCGTCTGCATCAAGTTCCGCACACGCGTCCAGTCCGGCATCCGGAACTGTTTCCACTCTGTCAGCAGCAGCAAGGCATCCGCCCCGCGGACCGCCTCGTACATATCCGGCGCATACAGGACCCGATCCCCGAGCCGGCGGCGGCATTCATCCATCGCAACCGGATCATATACAGACACGTTGCATCCTGCACCCAACAACAGGGAGATGGTTACCAGCGACGTCGCTTCACGCATGTCATCCGTCTCCGGCTTGAAAGACAGCCCCCACAAGGCAACCTTCCGGCCTTCCAGATACCCGTCGAAATAGACGCTCAGCTTGTCGAACAGCAACTTCTTCTGATCCTCATTGACCGCTTCCACGGCTTCCAGGACCCGCATCCGGCATCCGGCCTGCTCCGCCGTACGGATCAGCGCACGGACATCCTTGGGGAAACAGCTGCCGCCGTAACCGCATCCTGGATAGAGGAATTTGCTGCCGATCCGGCTGTCCGCCCCGATCCCCTGCCGGACCTGGTTGACATCCGCCCCCACGACCTCGCACAGGTTCGCGATGTCATTCATGAAACTGATCCGGGTCGCCAGCATCGAGTTGGCGGCATACTTGATCATCTCGGCGGAGGTGACATCCGTGAAAATCACACGGAAGCTCTTCAGCATCAACGGCCTGTACAAACGGGTCATCCACTCGCGCGCCCGCGGGGAATCCACCCCGACAATGACCCGGTCCGGACTCAGGAAATCCCTGACGGCGGATCCTTCCTTGAGGAATTCCGGATTGGACGCGACATCGAAAGGGACCTCCACGCCGCGCCGGTCCAGCTCTTCCCGGATGACGGCACGGACCTTCCCGGCCGTTCCGACGGGGACCGTCGACTTGATGGCGACAAGGACATAATGATTGATATGGCGCCCGACTGTCCGGGCGACATCGAGCACATAATGCAGATCGGCGCTTCCATCCGCATCGGGCGGCGTCCCGACCGCACTGAAAACAATCTCGACCGCATCCAGGCATCCGGCCAGGTCCGTCGTGAAATGCAGGCGTCCCTCCCGCATGTTCCGCTGGACAATCCCGTCCAGCTGCGGTTCATAGATCGGGATTTCCCCGCGCTGCAGCCGGGAAATTTTCTCCCGGTCCACATCCACGCAAGTAACGTCCGCTCCCATTTCGGCAAAACAAGCCCCGCTCACCAGGCCGACATATCCTGTCCCTACGACTGCAATATTCATGGTTGCTGCTTCCTTATTCTGAATAGGACCGGATATCCTGCTCCCGCTCCTTGCTGCAAACGAGGATATTCCCCTCCTTGGCTGCGACAATATAGTTCTCCAACCCCTGCACGACGACCCGGGCGGACCCGTCCGCATGCACGATGCACCCCTTGCAATCAAACAGGCGCACATCTTCCCCGACACAGGCGTTCCCCTGCCCGTCCGGCCGGATATGGTCTCCGACCGACGTCCAACTGCCCAGGTCGCTCCATTTCAAGTCCCCGGCCACCACCCGGATATCCCGGGATTTTTCCATGACGGCATAGTCAATCGAAATCTTTTCGCACTGCGGGAACCATTCCTTCAGTACAGCCGCTTCGGTCTCTGTATAGAAAGCCGGCTCGATCCGGTCCATGACGGCAGCGATGCCGGGGGCATGGGTACGGATCTGGTCGTTGATGGTATCTACATTCCAGACAAAAATACCGGCATTCCAATAGTATCCTCCCGCAGCCAAATACCGACGGGCCGTCTCAAGATTTGGCTTCTCCTTGAAAGACAGCACTTTGACAAGTGTTTCCTCCTGGGGCTTCTCGGCCTGGATATAGCCGTAGCCGGTATGCGGCCCTGTCGGCCGGATCCCGAGCGTGACAATGGAGCCCGTGTGCTGCGTCGCCTCCAGGGCCATCCGGATCATCCGGGTAAACAGCTGCGTATCCAGCACGAGCGCATCCGACGGGGTCACGACGACGTTCGCATGGGGGAACCGGGCGGCGATTTTCCGGCAGGCATAGGCGATGCACGGCGCTGTGTTGCGCGGCTCCGGTTCTGCCAGAATCTGTGCAGGCGGGATGTCGGGAAGCTGTTCCCGGACCGTATCCACGTAGCGTTCGGAGGTGACAACCCAGAAATGAGAGAGATCGGCCACCGGCAGGAAACGGTCCGCAGTCAGTTGCAACAGCGTGCGCCCGACACCCAGCAAATCGATGAACTGCTTGGGAAGCGCAGGCGTACTGACCGGCCACAAACGGCTGCCGACTCCGCCGGCCATGATGACCACATGTGTATCCATTCGTTGAACTTTTTTCAAAAATAATGAAAATAATCAGAAAAACTTCCCTATATTTAGCAATACTAAACCAACAAACCGTTCAACCATTATGAAAAAGTACATTGCTGAATGCATCGGGACATTTGTCCTTACGCTTCTGGGCTGCGGTACTGCAGCGTTCGTAGGGTGCGGTGAGCCGGCCGGCGTCGCTGCCACTGCTCTCGCATTCGGTCTTGCCGTCATCGCCATGGCTTACACCATCGGCGGCATTTCCGGTTGCCATATCAACCCGGCGATCACCCTCGGTGTCGCCCTCGCCGGCCGCATGAGCTGGAAAGACGCTTGCGGCTATTGGATCGGCCAGGTTATCGGCGGTATCCTCGGTGGTGCCTGCCTCCTGCTGATTGTCAAAGCGACCGGTCATGCCGACCTCACGGGCGCACTCGGCTCCAACGCTGTCGCCAACGCCGGCGGCAATGGCGGTGCATTCCTTGTTGAAGTGATCGCGACCTTCCTCTTCGTCCTGGTCGTCCTCGGAACGACTGACGCCAAAGTCGGTGCCGGCAACCTCGCCGGACTGGCCATCGGTCTGTCCCTGGTGCTGATCCACCTGGTCTGCATCAACCTGACGGGAACTTCCGTGAACCCGGCCCGCTCCATCGGTCCCGCCCTCTTCGCACAGGGCCAGGCCCTGAAGGACCTCTGGGTCTTCATCGTGGCGCCGCTCGTCGGTGGTGCGCTCAGCGCCTGCGTCTGGTGCGCAATCGCCCCGAAGGAAGCATAGGAAGCTGTTTACCGGATTCGCTCCGGAAGAAAAATGGAGGCTGGCCAAAAGTTTTTTGGCCAGCCTCTTTTTCTATCCGATAAGGCGTTTATTTCGCCAACTGCGCCAGGCAATCTTTCACCCGGGCTTCCATTTCTTCGACAGAATAATCGGCACGCACGAAAGGTTCACCCGTAATATGCTCGTACAGCTCGATATAGCGATCCGTAATCCCGGCGACAACCTCGGGGGTCATCGGAGGAACCTGCTCCCCTTCCCGGCCCTGGAACCCGGAAGCCATCAGCCATTCGCGGACAAACTCCTTGGACAACTGGCGCTGACGCTCGCCGCGGGAGAGGCGCTCCGCATAACCGTCCGCGTAAAAATAACGGGAGGAATCAGGCGTATGCACCTCATCCATCAGGTAAATCTTCCCGTCCCGCTTGCCGAACTCATATTTGGTATCCACCAGGATCAGTCCCATCTTC
>CADBPH010000170.1 GCA_902796455.1 uncultured Bacteroidia bacterium | reverse complement strand
TTCATCCGTCACACTTCTATGGCTGTCACGACAAAAATACTTGATTCTCAGTGATTATTGTACCCCAACAAACAAAAAATCCAGGGATACACCCTGGCTTTATTGTAACTAATTGATAATTAATATTCCTCCTCGTTAAAGAAGAAGTCGTCTTTCGTGGGGTAGTCGGGCCAGATGTCCTCGATGCTTTCATAGATGTCGCCGTCATCCTCGAGTTCGGAGAGATTCTCGATGACTTCCTCGGGAGCACCGGAACGGTTGGCATAGTCAATCAGTTCTTCTTTGGTTGCCGGCCACGGAGCATCGTCCAGGCTGCTGGCAAGTTCAAGTGTCCAATACATGTTATAAACGTTTTAAATATTTACAAATCAGCGGGACTTTCCGGAAATCCCAGGCTCTTTCTTTTAAGGGTCGCAAATATATATAAAATTTCCATATTATGAATTTAATTTTTTGCCTATTTTTGTAGAGCATTAAATGAACGTATTCTATGGCATATTGCAGGGAAGATTCGTACGATGCTGAAGTGACTGCAAAGATCGCGGAGCATGTGAAAGAGATTTTGGGATTGTTGGGGGAAGACCCCTCCCGGGAAGGTTTGCTGAAAACGCCGGAGAGGGTGGCTAAATCCTTGCAGTTCTTGACACAAGGGTATTCCCAGAGTGGCGAGATGATCATCCGGTCGGCCCTTTTCGATGAAAAGTACCGGCAGATGGTCCTGGTCCGGGATATTGAACTGTATTCGCTCTGCGAGCACCACATGTTGCCCTTTATCGGGAAAGCACATGTCGCTTATATACCGAACGGAAAGATCACCGGGCTGAGCAAGATCGCGCGCGTCGTGGAAACCTTTTCCCGCCGCCTGCAGGTTCAGGAACGGCTGACCGTGCAGATCCGGGATTGCATCCAGGAATCTCTCCAGCCCCTTGGGGTCGCCGTCGTTATCGAAGCAAACCATACCTGCATGCAAATCCGCGGGGTCCAGAAGTCCAACGCCATTACGACGACTTCCGCCTTTTCGGGGGCCTTCCTGTCCTCTGCGCGGACCCGCAACGAATTCCTCAACCTGATCCGCCCGTAAATCCGGAAAGGGGAGGACCGACAGCAACTAAACTCTTTCAGATATGAACACTAAAACACTCACCCTGCTGGCCGCATTGGCGATGTTTTCCTTCGCCCCGGTCCATGCGCAGACTCAGGGAACCAATTACGACGAGAGCAAAGTCCCTTCCTACACCCTCCCGGATCCCCTGGTCCGCAACAACGGCCGCCCGGTCAAGAATGTCCGGACGTGGGAGAAGAAACGCCGGCCTGAAATCCTGGATCTCTTCGCCCGGGAAGTATACGGCCATGTTCCCGGAAAACCGGCGGACCTTCATTTCAAAGTATTGAAAGAGAATCCGAAGGCATTCGGCGGCCTGGCGACGATGCGGGAGGTCGGTATTTATTTCAATGCGCAGGAAACCAATTACATGGTGCTCCTGATGTATGTCCCCAACAATGTAAAGGGACCTGTTCCGGCTTTCGTCGGTGTCAATTTCAAAGGAAACCACGCCACGACGGACGATCCCGAGGTGTCGATGCCTACGGCAGACCAGTTGCGCCGCTATGGCCCTGATTTCCAGGTTGAGCCGAGGAATACGGCCGGCGACCGCTGGCCCTTCGAGACCATTCTCTCCCGCGGCTATGCCATCGCAACCTTCCACCGTGCCGATGTGGATCCGGATTTCCACGACGGGTTCAAGAACGGCGTCCATCCGCTCTTCGATGCCGGCAATCCGCGTACGGCTGAGTCATGGGGTACGATCTCGGCATGGGCCTGGGGCCTGTCCCGCGCGTTGGATTATTTGGAAACCGATCCGGCTGTGGATGCCAAGCGCGTAGCGGTGTTCGGCCACTCCCGACTCGGGAAAACGGCTTTGTGGGCAGGGGCTGTCGATCCCCGTTTCGCCATGGTGATTTCCAATGATTCCGGCTGCGGAGGTGCGGCGTTGTCCCGCCGTTGTTTCGGTGAAACCGTCGGCCGTATCAATACGACCTTCCCGCACTGGTTCTGTGATAATTTCAAGAAGTATAACGGAAAAGAGAATGACTTACCGGTCGACCAGCACGAGTTGCTGGCCCTGATTGCACCGCGTCCGTTGTACGTTGCCAGCGCCAGTGAGGATCAATGGGCCGATCCCTATGGGGAATACCTTTCCCTGGTAGGCGCCGGTCCGGTGTATGCGCTGTACGGCTTTGAAACCTTTACCGATACGGCCATGCGGCCGGTCGCAGTCCCCGCCGTCAAGGGGCGCATGGGGCACCATATCCGCCAGGGAAAGCATAATATCCTGATTTACGATTGGCTGCGCTACCTGGATTTCGCGGACAAGTTCCTGTAGTCCGTCAATAATCCTCTACGTTGTAGCGGGTCAGGATATCCATGTGCATGTGGTTGTCCTTGGTATGCGGATCCTGCTTGAGCAGAATGTGGTCCGACAGGGCTTGAATGGCCAGGTGCACTTGTTCGTCCGGATGCTGGGCGATCAGAATGGATACCGTGCCGCGTCGTAGCGCATCGACGTTGGCTGCCAGGTTGTCGAATCCGATGACTCGGCAGCCACAAATATTGTGTTTCTCCAGGAATGCGGCCACCAGGTAGATGCGGGAGTTGAACATGACGATGTGCCGTACGTCCGGATGGAGGCTGAAGAAGCCATCCAGCGTTTTCTCAATTTTCTCCGGGTTGTCCGGCTCGATGAAGACATGGTGGATCTGGCAGTCGGG
>CADBPH010000169.1 GCA_902796455.1 uncultured Bacteroidia bacterium | reverse complement strand
TCCTCGCCGACCTGTTCGACGGCACCGGTCAGGTTGACCTTCTTCTGGGTACCGTAACCGACGACGACGGTTCCCTGCAAGGCTTCTACGTCATCAGCCAGGATGACGTTGATGACCGTGCGGCCGTTCAGCGGAACGACCTGGGTCGCGTAACCGATGCTGGAGAATACCAGATTGGCTCCCGGCTTGACGGAGAGAGCGTACCGGCCGGCATTGTCGGTGATCGCGCCGTTCAAGGTTCCTTCTTCGACGACACCGACCCCGATAATGGGGTTGTTGTTCGCGTCCGAAACAGTTCCCGAAACGCGCACCGTCTGTGCGAATACCGGGGATACAATCAGAAACGCCAGACAAACAGCCAGCATGCGCATGAGGCCGCTGGAGGGTCTGCCCTTCTCATAGGTTTTGATCATAATGATGATTGTTAGTTGTAAGCTCCTAAATCAAGCTACCCACTAAAAACAGGAGCTGTTCGTGTTTTTTAGTGGTTATCGAAGCAAAAATAAACAATGTATTTAAAATAACAAAGTTTATTATATCGTTTTTATTTGGAGTTGATACAAAAACAGCATTCCCCATTGTAAGGGAGGCTTGACAATGGGGAAAGATTCGCCAGGGGCGTTGAATCCGGCAGAAAATGCCGGGAAATGGGATTCAGTCGCTGTAAATCAAGTATTTTTCTCTGAGGGAGCGGAATGCCTCAACCTCTTCCTTCCACCCGGCCTTGATCTGGGCGGAAAGCGCGGCGGGGGACACCGAAGGGTCGGCCGCTTCGATGGCTTCGCGTACCCGGCGCGTCCCGGTCAGCAGCTCGAAATGGTCGCCGAGGTCATTGATTCCGAAAAAGGCGTCACCGATATTCAGATTCTGATAAGCGTCAATGACATAGCGGAAATCGCTGCCGCGGGCGAGGAGGGTGTCCAGCGGAAGGGACCGCAGGTCCTTCCCATGGCATTCCCGGTCCATGAACCGCGGCCGGGTAGCGCCCGGGATGCTTCTAGGCGTAAAGGAGAAGGGCTGTCCGGTCATGTCCGGATGACCATAGACCTCGAAAGGGAAAGCGGTGCCCCGTCCTTCGGTTACGATGGTCCCCGCAAAATAGCACATCGAGCTGTAGAGGAAAACACTCCGCATGGTCTTCAGGTTGGGGGAGGGCGGCAGGATCAGGCTGTAGAGCGTCCGGTGCGTATAATTCAGGCACGGAACGACCTCCAAGTCGCATTTGAGCCCGTCCCGGAGCCAGCCTTCTCCGTTCATCATCAGGGCCAGTTCTCCGAGGGTCATGCCGTGGGCGGTCGGGACCGGAATGGAACCGATGCTGGAGAAATAGCGGTCTTCCAGGATATCGCCTTCCACCAGGAAACCGTTGGGATTGGGCCGGTCCAGGACAACGACCCGTTTGCCGTTTTCGGCGCAGATCGCCATGGCATCCTGCAGCGTGATATAATACGTGTAGTACCGCAGCCCGACGTCCTGGAGATCGGTCACGAGAATGTCGAAAGAATCCAGGACCTCCTGCGGGATTTCCACTTTCCCTCCCTTGAACAGGGAAATGACCGGTACGCCGGTCTTGGCATCCCGGCTGTCCCCGACGAGTTCCCCGGCGTCTGCCAGCCCCCGGAAGCCATGTTCCGGCGAGAACAGGGCGACGACATTCACTCCTTTGTCGAGGAGGACATCGATCAGGTGCGGCCCCAGACGCTCGCTGCCATGGGGCAGGAAGGGTTCATCGATGGTTTCATCATTGACTTCGCGCCGGAGGGGTTCCCCGTCCACGACGTCTCCGACAATGCCGCTCTGGTTGCTCAGGATGGCCACCCGTTTCCCTTCCAGGAGGGGAAGGTAGGTGTCGAAACGTTCGTCTCCCAGGACCACCCGGTCCGGAGATTTCCGGCAGGCCGGCGCCGCGGCGAGCACCAGGGCCAGGATCAGGAGGGTTTTGATTCCGTTTCTCATGGCAGGATCACGTCTACGAATACCGGAAGGTGGTCGGAAGCTACGGAAACATCCCCGCTCTTGAAGCCGGTGCCCACGGCGGATTTGATCACTTTGCACTTCTGGCCATTGTTCAGGGCCAGGATGTAGTCGATGCATTTTTTCGGGCCTTTCGACGGGAAGGTCGGATCCAGGGTGCTGATGACGGTCCAGCATTTGCCCAGTTCGGCGATCGTTTCGCTGTCCGGGTAGGAATTCATGTCGCCGGCCAGGAAAACGGGTTTCCCGCAGTTCCAGTAGTCTTTTTTGACATATTCATTGATCAGCTTGGCCTGCTCCAGGGAAACGGCGGGCGAAGTATTGAGGTGCGTGGACAGGAAGACGAATTTCTCCGTCTCGACGGCCAGCAAGCCCATGTGCCTGACCCCGGGTGTTTTCGGGATGTCATAGCTGCGGGAACCCAGGATTTTGTGCGTTGTCTCGATGCCGACGCCGTAGCCGCCCTCCGCATAGGGGAACATGGATTGGAAAACGAAATCCCATCCTTCTCCGAGGCAGGTGTCGAGCGCCTGCAGCTGATAGACATTGTGCCGGGTGTTGCAGCTGTCCAGTTCGTTGAAGCCGACGATGTCCGGCTGGGCTTCCTTCAGCAGGTCCGCCACCAGGGGGATGCTGTTTTCCATGTATTTCCCGAAAACGCCCACGTTGTAAGTCATCAGGCGGACGGCCTTTTTCTTCTTGGCATAATCGGGGATCTGGGCGGAAGTGGCGTCAGGGTCCTTTGCTTCGGTTTTCCGGCTGCTCCGGCCGGAAGAGCATCCCGTCAGGGACAGGACCATTCCCAGGATGCAGAGATAGGTAAGGTTTCGTTTCATGTGAAAGTGGTTAAAAAAAGGACAGGAACGAATTTTTCCGTTCCTGTCCAAAGATAGGGATTTTTCAACAATTAATTGCCATCGTTGGAAGCATTGTTCTCCCAACCCGGATTCTGGGTGATGTTCGGGTTACGGACCATCACCATGGCCGGGACCGGATAGAGGTACTGCTTCTTGCCGAAGACGCGGTTATTGTCCTCCTGGGTATCCCAAGCGAGGTAGTAGCCGCCGCCGGGGGCTGCGTGCACCTGCAGGTTGGAGGAGGTGAGGTCG
>CADBPH010000168.1 GCA_902796455.1 uncultured Bacteroidia bacterium | reverse complement strand
CGTTACCCTCACCTCCAAACCTCCTCTCCTCGGGAAAGGAGGCTTACCTACGCCCTTTCAGGGCTCTAAGTTAGGTAACTTTCGCCATTGCGAAAGTTAAATTAATTATTTATATGCGTAAGTATCTGTTTGTTGCGGCACTGATCCTGCTGTCGGTCTCCTGCTCTTCGCTCGAACCGCAGCATGCCGATATCCGGATCAAATATCACGACGGCACCGTCTTTTCAGAAGAAAATGTTTCCCTGAAGCCTGAAGGGGACCATTATGTCTTTCGGATCACCGAAAAGGAACTTGCCAGGATAGACACGCTGCTGATCACGCCTGCTTTTGCCCGGGCGGAGGTCGGGGAAGAGGGATATTTCATCGATTCGAAAGGAACTTTAACCCGCTTCCTGAAACGGAAGGACAGGACGGCCGTTAACCGGGGCAGGCATCCGCTGGCCTTGCAGGGCTACCTGACCCCCCGGGGCTGTTACCTGGCCTATTTCCCGCGCTATCGCTTTGATATCAATACGATTCTGTCGTTGGAGGACGGAAAATACACTTCTTCGCTCTGCTATGTCAGTACGAATGTCCCCGAGACCTATGGGGACTTTGAAATTGCGTTTTATCCGCTCACCGGCTCAGATGCAAATTATTCCGGAATGGCCCGGCTATACCGGAAGTTGTATGTCGAGACGAATCCCGACATCCGGCCGCTCAAGGAGAAAGTGAAGGACCGTCCCTTGCTGAAATATGCCGTCGATTATCCAGAAATCCGCATCCGGCAGTGCTGGAAGCCGGTTCCCTGCCCGACAGGGCCGGACCAGACAGTCGAAAATGAACCGGCCCTGAATGTGAGGGTTACTTTCGACCGGGTCTGTGACATTGTCGATGCGCTGAAAAAGGAGGGTGTTGATCGCGCCCAGTTGACGCTGGTCGGATGGAACCTCAAGGGACATGACGGCCGTTTCCCGACGGTATTTCCGCCGGAATCGGAATTGGGCGGAGAAGCGCGGTTGCTGCATCTGGTACAATATGCGCAAGAAAATGGTTTCCAGATTGTTCCGCACATCTGTACGGGGGATGCCTATCGGATTTCGGAAGATTGGGACGAGAACTTGATTGCCAAGCGTCCGGACGGATCCTTGCATGACAGCGGCTTCATTTACGGGGCTGGACGCATGTTCAAGACTTGCCCGCAGGCTACGTATGAGCGCATCATCCAGCCGATGAATGACAAGCTTCGGGAATACGGTTTCCGGGGGTTGGAATACAACGATGTCTATTCCATTATCGATCCGGTCCGCTGTTTCGATCCGAAGCATCCGCTCAATGCGGCCGAGTCGACGGAATACATCAAGAAAATCCTGCTGGACGGGATCGCGAAAATCGGCGGGATTGCTTCAGAAGGCGGGTATGACCACGTCGCGGACGTGCTCGATTTCTGTCTGTATACGCGGCTGGACTTTAGCAAGTTGGGCACCGGTTTCATCGATGCGATTGTCCCGGTATGGAACATCGTGTATAACGGATATATTTTTTCCTGTCCTTTCTCCCAGTCGGTGAACTATCCTGTCAAAGACCCTTCCGTGGCCATGAAGATCCAGGAATTCGGCGGTCATCCGACCTTCTATTATTATTCCGCCCATCGGGACGACGCACGGAACTGGATCGGAACCAAGACCCTGGACCTGCTCTGCTCGGACGATGCCGAACTGGAAGCTTCTGTGAAAGCCATCAAGGTGGGGTACGACTACCTGAAGGAATATGGTGACCTTCAGTATGAAACCATGGAAGACCACCGGGAAATCGCCCCGGGAGTCTTCCGGACAACTTATGGAAATGGTGCGGAGGCGGTCTGCAACTATTCTGAAGCCGCTTTCCGCTACAAGGATGTCGCCATTCCCGCGAAAGGATGGAGGATCTTCCGGTAGCTGTTTACTGCAGTTTCTCTTCTTCCACGGCGGGCTGATAAAAGCCTGCCGTGGCTTTTAAGAAGGCCTTGCGGAGTCGCCGCAGCCGGCGTGGCTCCTCGCGGGACAAATCGTGGTCCTGGTGGACGTCTTCTGCCAGGTTGTACAGGGCGAACTCCTTCAGATTACCCAGTTCGATGCCCGTTTCATTGCGCTCGGGCCCTTTGTAAGGCGGCAGGAGTGCGTAGCCGTCCTGCATGTATCCCAGCCGCCCCATGGCCTCGATGACCTGGGAACGGCGTCCTTTCCGGGATTGGCCGAGCAGCACAGGCAATTGGTTTTCAGTATCCAGGCCGGCCGGGGCGTCACCGCCGACCAGGGCGGCCAGCGAAGCATACAGGTCCAGTTGCGTGAACCAGGCATCCGAGACGCCGGGCTGGATGTGCCCCTTCCAATAGGCAATGAACGGGACATGGGTTCCGCCGTCGAAGAGGCTGTATTTGCCTCCGCGCAGCCCGCCGTTCGGGTCATGCTCGCCCAGCAGGGTGTCGGCTCCGTCCTCGTATCCGTCCTGGACGACGGCACCGTTGTCGGAAGTAAAGATGACCAGGGTGTTATCCAGCAGGTTCAATGCTTCCAGATGGCGCATCATCCGGCCGACCAGGCCGTCCGCTTCGGCGATCACGTCGCCGCGCGGGCCGTAGGGCGTGCTTCCGGCATAGGCGGCAGAGGCCGTCCGGGGGACATGGGGCTGGTGCAAGCCGTAATACAGGAAAAACGGCTCATCCTGATGGGCGTCCACAAACGCTTCTGCCCGCTCGTAGAAATAATCGGCCATCGTCGCATCGTCCCACAGGGCTGCCGTACCGCCCATCATGTGGCCGATCCGGGGGATGCCGTTGATAATCGTCCCGTCATGGCCGTGATGGAAGGGCATTTTCATCAGCTCGGGATGCTCGCGGCCCGTGATTTCTCCGGGGAAAGGTTTCGTATAGCGCACCCGGATGGGATCTTCCGGGTCCAGGCCGACGACGCGGCCGTTTTCGACATAGACAGTCGGGACGCGGTCTACCGTCGCCGGAATGATGTTCGTATAGTCGAATCCGACCGTATTGGCGGCCGGGACAATTTCCTGGTTCCAGTCAGTATGGCCGTCACCCATCCCCAGGTGCCATTTCCCGATGGCCGCCGTCCGATAGCCCAGCGCCTGGAACATCTTCGGCATGGTCGGCATGTCAACGGGAATCATGAGCGGGGCGTCTCCGGGAAGGATATGCATGTCCGCCCGCCAGGGATACATGCCGGTAAAGAGGGCATAGCGGCTCGGAGAAGAGGTCGCGCTGGTGGCGTAAGCATGGTTGAACAGCAGTCCGCCGCGGGCCATGGAGTCCAGGCAAGGCGTCGGCATCGTCTGCCGGCCATAGCAGCTGACATCCCCGAAACCCAGGTCGTCCGCAACGATGATGACGACATTGGGCCGCTGCGGGCCGTCCTGTCCGGCGGGTTCAGCCTGCCGGGCCTCTTGTCCGCAGGAAATGGCTGCCATCACCGGCGGAAGGGTCATGATCCACTTTTTCATAAATCAATGCGGTAAACGGTCAGGGAATGCCCGGGGAGGGAAATTTCTTTTCCGGATTGGAAGACCGCCGGGCTCGATTGCGGGGCGACGGCATCCGGGGTGAGCGGCGTTATCCGCTGGTCGGGCGTTGCGGAAAGTGTCGTGACCTCGGCTGCTTTTTTCCGGAGGCTCCGGTCCGTTTTCAGGACGAAGGACTGCGGTTTTTCAGAGAGGTTGACAATCTTGAGAATCAGCTGTTTCTTCTCGTTGTCGCGGCCTGCTGTCACGAAAAGCGTCTGCTCTCCTTCGGAATTCTCCACCGGATAGGAAACATCGAAGGTGTTGTCGCGCAGCATCTTGCACATGTGGTAGTTGAAGGTGCAGGTGCTTCGGGTGCTGTTGTTCAGGATCAGCGGCTGCATGTCATTGCGTTCGATGCATTCCCAGTTGCGCATGAGCGGACGGTCGGCCATGATCGGATGCAAGTCGCCGTTGCGTTCGAGTCCCATCTTGAAAATGCCTTCGGCCAGCAGGCTGGCGGGATACGCTCCGGACGGCCCGCCGACGCCGTTGTTCTGGAGTCCCAGTTCCCCGACGAAAATGGAGATATCCCGGGTGTAGGAGTCGTACTGATGGAAACGCTTGACGGCGAAGGGGATGCCGGCGTAGTAGTGCTCGTCATAATAGTCGATCCGGCTCTTCCCGCCGAGTTCTTTCAAGGTGGATTCGAATTTGTCCTGATTGCCGAGCGGGCAGTCCGCAATGAGGATCAGGTCCGGATACTTTTCTTTGATGGCCGTGTAAATCTCATGATACCGCTGGTAATAGACCGGCCCGAAATCTTCGTTTCCGATCTCGATGTATTTGAGCGGGAAAGGAGCGGGATGGCCGTTTTTGGCCCGTTCGGAGCCCCAACGGCTGTCGACAGGTCCGATGGCATATTCAATCGCATCCAGCACATCCTGGATATAATAATTGGCATCGGTCTCCTTATGCAGGAAATGTCCTTCCTTATCCCGTTTGACCCATTCCGGACAGGCCATTCCGGTCGGGGTAACGTACATGGCGGCGCAGCCCAGGTATTCGCAGAGCTGGTAGAATTCGTGGTATCCCAGACCGTCGGTGCGGTAATGCGGCTCCCATTTGCTCCATTGTCCGGGCCGGGCGGCGATGTCCCCGATGGTCTTTTTCCAGTGGTACATGGTCTCTTCGTTGACCCCGTGCACGATGCAGCCGCCGGGGAACCGGAGGAAGTCGGGGCGGTAATTCACCATATTCTGCAGCACATCGGCGCGGAAAACCGACCGGCCGTTATCATAGGTGTCTGAAGGGAAGAGGGATACCATGTCGAGTTGGAAGATTCCCCTGGCGGAGGGAACGATCGAGAGCATGCCGGCGGCAACGGCCCGGTCCGGGACGAGTTCCGCTTCCATCTTCACCCATTTGCCCGGTTCGGGCTTGAAGGAAACCGGCTTTGAGACGGGATTCCCGTTCTCGTCCGAGAGGCGGAAAGCGACCGTGCCCGCATAGTTATCGGTCCGGATATAGAAAGAAAGGCGGCAGGGGACTCCGGCCTTGAACCCCATGCCGAAATAGCCGGTATTGTGGACGGCGGCATTCGATCCGGCGGGGATATCTTCCAGCACTTTGACTTGCATGGAGTGCGGGTTGGTTTCGTTGAGGGGATTGCGGTCGGTCCGCGATATCCGGACAGGACTCTTGCCCAGGGGCGTTGTCATCCATCCGACCAGCGGATCGATCTGGTAGATCTTCTTGATGGGCTGGCGGGGATTGGGCATGCCCTTGTACATTCCGTTTTCGATGGTGAGACCTTCCGGCAGGTTGGCTTCTTCGAAACCCCGGTTGCGGACCAGTTCCGCATAGAGGCCGCCATCGCCGATCATGCCGATTTCTTCGTAGTGCCATCCATAGAGCATGCGGGAGACCGGAGTCCCTTTCGAGAGGTTGACTTTAACGACAGGGGTTTGCGCGGGGGCGCTGAAATGGGCCATGCACAGCAGGGCCATGCCAGTGAGGAAGATACGTAAACTTTTCATTTTTCTGCTTGTTACCTTTTGTAAATATATCATAAATCCTTCAATAATACGGGAAACGGGTCCGGCGGCAGTGGACTTTGACCGGAAAACGGAACGTTTTGAACAATTGTGCGCCGCTGTGGCAAAAAGGACGGGGTGGGAAATGATTGTTCTTTTCAGAAAAGTGTTTACCTTTAGGGAGGATCCTGTATCATGAAACGGTTGCTTGTCTTATCGGTGCTCTGCACGGCATGGTTGTTCCTTGCGAATTCCGCGCGGGGAGGGGATTTGCAGCCGGTCAGTTTCGGCGTGGAAAAAGGGCTTTCCGCCAGCAGGGTGAATTGCGGCCTGCAAGACCGGGACGGATTCCTTTGGTTCGGAACGGACCAGGGAATATGTCGTTTTGACGGGGTCCGGTTCCGGACAGTACCCCTGGATGATGTCGTTTCCATCGATATTGATACGAGCGACGTGGTCTGGATCGGGACACGTCAGGGGCTTTATACCATGGACCGGCTTACTTTCGAGGCGGTTCCCTTCGATGTCCGGACAGACTGGGATGTGCGCATTTGTACCCGCGTCGGTGCCGTCCGCTGCGACGGCCGCGGGAGAACCTGGATCGGTACGGACGGACAAGGGGTATTCATGTATGATACCCGTTCGGGCCGTTTGCTCCAGGACAGCCGCCATTGTTCTCTGGTTCAGACGATTGAGTTGGATGAACGGACCTCCCGGGTCTTCATCGGCTCGGAATCCATGACGGTCAATGAATATGCTGCGGACGGAACCCATGTTCGGATATGGGTCGCCTCCGAGGATGAAACCGACATGCGGGACCGCCTGATCCGGTCTCTGGTATATGACGGACAGCATTTGTGGGCGGGAATCACCGGCCGGGGCTTGTGTGAGGTCCAGCCTTCCCGGGAAGGGGGTCTGGTCTTTTTCGAACCGCCGGAGGAAAACAATCCCGGCGATATCCATGCCCTGTGCAAGCTGGGTTCCGGCCAGTTGCTGACCTGTATCGGGGATCACTTGTATTCGTTCGATACCCGGACCCGGACCTTCGTCCGGATGGGGGATTCCGACTATTTCCGTTTCACTGACGAGATGTTCGAAGCCCACGAGGGCGGGATCTGGCTGTGTGCGCAAAACAGCGGCCTCGCGTATATTCCCAAATCCGTTTCAGGGATCCGCTGCGATATGGAACAACTGTCGGTATCCGCGTTGCTGCGGGAAGAAAATACGGTCTGGATCGGGACAGCCAACGACGGCCTGTGGCGCCGCGGAGCTGCCGGAGATTACCAGAAGGAGTTGGATATCAAGAATATCCAGTGCGTGGAAAAAGTGGGAGATGTATTTTTGGTGGGGACGGCCACGGAAGGATTGTATGTCGTCCAGAAGGACGGTCGGAGCAAGAATTACCGCCATAACCGCTACGACATTGCTTCCGTGGCGGATAACTGCATCAATGTCCTGCTGCAAGACAGCCGCGGGCGTATTTATGTCGGTACCCGTTGGGGACTGGATTACATGGATCTGGACTCGGGAACGTTCCGCCATGAGACCCGCTGCAACAACAATGCGGATATATCCGCCTTGCTGGAAGCCCGGGACGGGGCCATCTGGATCGGGACGCACAATGAAGGGGCATTCCGGATGAACGCGGAACACAAGCAGTGGCGGGTCTTTCCGATTGACGGGAATGTATATCCTTTATTGTCAGGGAAGAATATCAATCACATCTACGAGACCGCCGGCGGGGATATTTTCTTGATGACCGCCGCCGGCCTGTACAAGCACGACAAAGAAGCGGACCGTTTCCGGCGGCAGGCAGTGGAAATGCCGTCCGGGAATGCCTCGCTCATGGCCATGGTGCAGGATGCCCGGGGCCGGTTGTGGCTTTCCGGTGCATTCGGGCTTGGCTGCCTGGAGCGGGATGGGAAAGGATCTCCCCGGTTTGTCAAGGGTCCGGCGGAGACCGGCAATGTTTTCGTGCGGCCGGGCGTGGCACTGGCGCTGGATGACGGGACCCTTCTGTTCGGAAGCGAAAACGGATTGCATATCCTGGATCCCGTATTCCAGAGCCAGGCTGGCGGACACCCTGCGGTCAGGATTACGGGGGTATTTGTCAACGGTGTGGAAAACAACGCTTTGCTGAACGGAGGAGTGCCCCGCCTGGAAGCCGATGAAAGGAATCTGACATTCGAATATGCCGCTTTGGGGTACCAGCGTCCGGGAACCGTCCGTTACCAGGTGCAGATGGATGGCCGGGAAGAGGAATGGATGGACATGGGCGAGACGGCGACGGTCAGTTTCAGCCATCTTTCGCCGGGACATCATGAGTTCCGTGTCCGGGCCGTTCCGATTGACAGGGCTTCCGGATATGGAGACGCCACATGGGCATTCTCCATCGCTCCTTCGCCCTGGCTGTCCTGGTGGGCCATTCTCTTGTATATTGCACTGATTTTCTCTGCGCTCTTTTTCAGGGAGCGGTTGATCCGGGTCCGGTCCGAGGAAGAACTCTATAAATCCAAGCAGGCTTTCTACACGAACCTGACCCATGAGATCCGGACGCCGCTGACCCTCATCAAGGCTCCCCTCGACTCGATCATTTCCTCCGGGGACGGTTCCCCCGAAACACGCAACTATCTGGGAATTATGCAGCGGAGCGTTTCCAGCCTGAACAATCTGGTCGGACAGCTCCTGGACTATTCGAAAACGGAGGATTCGGATTATGCACTGCATCTTGCCCGGGTCACGGTTTCCGGATTGGTGTCCGACCAGCTGGACCGGTTCTCTCCCTTGTGTGCAGCGGAGGGGAAGGAGCTTCTTGCGGAGGGACTGGATGATCCTTCTTCCTATGAGGTGGATGAAGAGGCCATGCGGAAGATTCTCGGCAACCTGCTTTCCAATGCCGTCAAGTACGCGGATTCGTCCATCCGGGTGAAGTTGTCGACCCGGCCGGACGGGTTCAGCATTTCAGTGGCCAACGACGGGCCGGAAATCCCCCGTGAACATTATGAGGACATTTTCAAGATGTTCTATCAGGTAAAAGGGAGCAAGCAGGGGACGGGAATCGGACTCCCGTTGTCCCGCATGCTGGCTGTTAAGCACGGAGGGGCGCTGGAGGTGGAATCCGGGGCTTCCGAGACGGTGTTTACCGTGTCCATCCCCGGCGTGCAGGCGCTTCCGGAGGTCCAGCCCGTGCCGGCGGAAACGGTGGCCCTGCCGGGTTCTGAGCAGGAAATCATCCTGGTCGTGGATGACAGCCCGGATATCCGGGCGCTGCTGGAGACCCTTTTGTCGAAATATTGGCATGTCCTCATGGCAGCGGACGGAAAAGAGGCACTGGA
Organism: uncultured Bacteroidia bacterium; assembly: GCA_902796455.1. Classification (GTDB taxonomy): domain Bacteria; phylum Bacteroidota; class Bacteroidia; order Bacteroidales; family UBA932; genus Cryptobacteroides. The sequence continues at coordinate 912 of CADBPH010000168.1, read as the reverse complement.
TGTACTTGAAAAAGAAGCGGTTGATATCATCGTTTCCGATGTCGTGATGCCCGGCATGGGCGGGTTTGAATTGTGTGAATTCGTCAAGACGGACATCCGTTTTTCCCATATTCCTTTTATCATGATGACGGGAAAGGCGGACCTCTCCGACAAAATCAAGGGATTTTCCTTCGGGGCGGATGACTACATTGAAAAACCCTTCCCTTCCGATCTGATGGTTTCGCGGATCCGGGCGTTGCTGGAAAACCGTAAACGAATGATGGCCAATCTGCAAGGGCTTCCTACGGTCCATCCTTCACAGATCCGTTCCGCAACGCAGAAAGACCTGGCCTTTATTGACAATTTGAATGCGGCCATCCTGGAAAACATGGCGCGGGAAGATTTCTACATCGAGGATCTGGCAGGCGAGATGTTCATGAGCCGCAGTTCTTTCTACCGGAAAATCCACGGCATGCTCGGCATGTCCCCGAACGGGTATTTGAAGAATTTCCGCCTGCGCAAGGCCGCAGAAATGATGAGCCGGGGAGAAAACGATCCGGATACGGTATGGCGGGCGGTCGGGTTCAACTCCATGAAGTATTTCTCTTCCTGTTTCAAAAAGCTGTACAACGTGACGCCGCGGGAGTACTGGCAAAATATCAAGAATGCATAAGCGGGCCGTCTACTGGCCCAGCAGGAGATAATCCTTGCCTGCCTGGATGGCCTGTGCATGGGGCATCCTGTAGTAGGGGATTTCCGCTTTGTTCTGCACGGAATACAGCAGGTACCAGGACGATCCGTCCGGACTGCAGGTGACGTAGGGCCAGGAAGGGCCGAAAGCGTTCCCGTCCGCGTCGGAACGGAGCAGGGGCGCCGGCAATTTCTTCCAGGCGGTGGCATCCAGCAGGTCGTTTTTCTTGTCGGTATGCAGGG
>CADBPH010000167.1 GCA_902796455.1 uncultured Bacteroidia bacterium | reverse complement strand
TCTCTCTGCTATTTCTGCACGCTGGCGGTCATCCCCCTGCTGGCGGTCTGCTTCGCCCTGACCGGCGGACTCGACCTGGACTTCCGCCTGCAGAATCTCCTGTTCAGCAACTTCGGCGAAGACAATCCCTTCGTGGCCTGGATCGTCCGGGCGGCGGACAACATCCTAGCCACGGCTCAGTCCGGGGTGTTCGGACTGGTCAACGCCCTCTTCTTCATCTGGCTCATTGTCTGGATGATGGACCGGGTGGAAAAGGTCTTCAACCTGGTCTGGGAAATCCCGCAGAACCGTACGCGCGGACGGAGTTACCTCGTGGACTTGGCGATCATCCTGATCATTCCCTTCATGATCGTCATTTTCTTCACGGGTTCGGTGGTCTATTCCCATGTCCTGGACCTGATCCTTCCGAACATTGTCGGTGTGACCGACCGGGTCAAATCTTTCCTGGGCTGGGTGGTTTTCGGTGCCGTCACCGTCTTCACCCTGTCCGCCATGTATAAATATATTCCCAATACCAAGGTTTACTACCGCTATGCCCTGAAAGCGGCCCTTCTTTCCGGTTTCGCATTCACTTTGCTCCAATACCTCTATCTGGAAACCCAGTTGATGGTGAGCCGGTTGAATGCTGTCTACGGAACGATTGCCGCCATCCCCCTTTTCCTTCTGTGGCTCCGTTTCGGATGGCTGATCATCATTTTCGGCGTCCAGTTCACCCGCTCTTTCCAGATCATCGGTGAGCAGGAAAGAGAGGTCCGGGAGCGGGCGGGCGGTGAACCCCATGAGATTCCCGAAGAACTGTCATTATGAGTATATCCGAGTTTTCACAGAAAGATTTCGAAGTCATCGCCCGTGAATATGCGGAGCTGAAAGAGGCTGCCCGCAAGCGCTGTGCGGATGAAAATGAGTTGGATGTCGTGCAGAAAGCCTTCGATTTCGCCTGCGAGGCCCATAAGAATGTGCGGCGCCGCTCCGGCGAGCCCTACATCCTGCATCCGATTGCTGTCGCCAAGATTGTCGTTTCGGATATCGGCCTGGGATATAAGTCGATCTGCGCCGCTCTCCTGCATGATGTCGTAGAAGACACGGACTATACGGTGGATGACCTGCGCCGCCATTTCGGGGAAAAGATCGCTTCGCTGGTCGACGGCCTGACCAAGATCAAGAATGTGCTCGACACCCAGGACCGCCGCAGCGGGATGAGCAACGAAAGCCTCCAGGCGGAGAATTTCAAGCGGATTCTCCTGACGATGAACGACGATGTCCGGGTCGTCCTGATCAAGCTGGCGGACCGGCTCCACAATTGCCGCACCATCGAGTACATGCCGGAATACAAACGGGACAAGATCCTCAGCGAGACGATGTTCATCTTCATCCCCCTCGCCCACCGGCTTGGCCTGTATGAGGTGAAATCCGAGATGGAAAACATCTGGCTCCGCTATAAGGAACCGGATGCCTACAATGATATCAGCGCGAAGATCAACCGCGACCTGTCCGACAAGGGGCGGGATATTGATGAATTCATCCTGCCGATCGAAGAAACGCTCCGCCAGGCGGGATTCCAGTTCGAGATCCGCAAGCGCGTCAAGACGCCGTACTCGATCTGGCACAAGATGACGACGAAGAACATCCCGTTCGAACAGGTTTACGACCTGTATGCGGTCCGGATCATCTTCCAGCCCGATTCCTCTTCCAAGGAAACCGAGCGTGACCAGTGTTACCATGTCTTCTCCATCATTACCGGGATTTACCGGTATAAGCCCGACCGGGTCCGCGACTGGGTGAAGCATCCCAAAAGCAATGGTTATGAGGCCTTGCACTGCACCCTGATGAGTCACAAGGGGAACTGGATCGAGGTGCAGATCCGGTCCCGGCGGATGGATGACATCGCGGAGAAAGGCATCGCTGCCCACTGGGCTTATAAAAAAGACGGCTATATCAGTGAGAATGAGGGTGAAATGGACAAATGGCTCACGGCCGTCAAAGAGATCCTGGTCAGTCCGGACATCAACGCCCTGGAATTGCTGGATATCATCCACAACGACCTGATCGCCTCGGATATCGTTGTGTTCACCCCGAAAGGCGACCAGAAGACAATCCAGAAAGGAGCGACGGCATTGGACCTCGCTTACCAGATCCACACGCAGATTGGCAACAAAGCCATTGCGGCGAAGGTGAACATGCGTCTGGTCCCGCTTTCCCATGTGCTGAAGACGGGCGACCAGGTGGAAATCATTACGGCAGAAAAAGGGGTCCCGCAGAAAGAGTGGCTGCAATTCCTGAAGACCCGCCACGCCCGGAATCTGGTCCTTGACTATTTCCGGCCCGAGCGTCCCGCCCTGATCGCTTCCGGTCGGAAACACCTGGAAGAGAATCTCGCAGCGGCTGGGCTCCGCCTTTCTTCCCGCCAATACAGCCGCATTGCCCGGGACTTGGACGTTGGCGGCGCCAATGAGCTGTATTTCCGCTACTCGCTGGGAATGGTCAAATTCGAAGCCGTCCTCGCCGCCGCCCAGGCCGGGAACAGCAAGGAAAAATACGTATATGCCAGCTGCTGCAACCCGATCGCCGGGGATTCCGTCGTCGGATTCCGGATGCCGGATGGCACAATTACTGTACACAAGAAGACCTGCAGCGTCGCGGAGAGCCTGGCCTCCAAGCACGGGGACTGGATCGTCAAACTGGATGAACTGTCTCCCATGGAAGAGTCGTTCCTGGTGCGGATTTCCCTTCGCGGCATCGACCGGATCGGCTTGCTGAGCGACATTACCCGGTACATTTCCCTGGTGATGGAAGTGAACATGCGCAAGCTGATCCTGGGAGTGGACGGCGGTATTTTTGAAGGCTATATCGACATGCAGGTGCGGGACCGGCGGGTTCTGGAGGAAATCATTTCCCATCTTTCCCGTATCGAAGGCATCCAGGACGTCATGCGCATGGATATTTAGAATGAACTGAGAATGAGAAAGATCGTTTCATATTTGTTACTCGCGGTCCCCATCGCCGCCCTGCTGGGGCTTGCATTTGTGGGGAATTCCTGCGCCAACACGACAACGCCCCCGTCCGGTGGCCTGAAAGATACCATTCCGCCGTTCATCACCAACATCCGCCCGCTTCCCGGCACGACCCGGGTCCCGGTGCACGGAACGCAGATTTCCATATCCTTCGACGAGTATGTCAAGGTGAAAGATCCCAAGGGAATCTTCCTCTCTCCCCCTCTGGAGAAATCTCCCAAATACAAGATGCGCGGCAAATCGCTTGTCATCAGTTTCGAATCGGACCTGCAGGAGAATACGACCTATACCCTGGACCTGACCGGTGCGATCGTAGACAACAATGAAGGGAATCCTTTCCCCGGCTATACCTTGGTTTTCTCCACCGGCGAACAGATCGACTCCATGGTGGTGACCGGCGTCGTGCGCGACTGCAATACCCTGCAGCCTGTCAAGGGCGCCACGGTGATGTTATACAAGGACTTGGCGGACTCTGCCGTATTCTTGAAGCGGCCGGATGCCGCCATGAAAACCGACGACTGGGGCTTCTTCGCCCTGCGGAACATCGGCACGGGCCCTTACCGCCTGTATGCCATGCGGGATGCGGCTGCGGATAATCTGTATGATTCTGAAAATGATCTGATTGCATTTGTCGACAGCGTCATTGTTCCGAAGATTGTCGCGCTGGACACGCTGCCCGAGCTGTTGAAATACGACATGAAGGACACCCTGCACTGCATGGCCCGGAAGGAAGAATACGAGATGCTCCTGTTCCGTGAAAAGCCCTCCCGCCAGATGATCCGGAACCGGATGCGGACCGGGGACCGGTCGGCTTATGTGACCTTCATGGCCCCCAATGCAGCGGTCGACTCCCTGTGGATCGGCGGTTTCCCGGGCAATCGCGTGATTACGCAGTTCAATATCCAGCGGGACAGCATGGAGATTTGGGTCAACGACCGCCGTCGCATGCCCGATACGCTTCACGTGTTCGTAGACTATTTGAAAACCGATTCCCTGGGGCTTCCCAAACCCTCGGTCGAACATCTTCGGCTGGCCATGGAGAAAAAATCCAAGACCGCCTCAAAGAGTGCCCGCCGGAATCTCAAACATGAGGATACCACCTGTGTCCTGAATGTTATGGCGCATCCGGAAACAGTTGAGCAATACGGATTTATCTTTGAGTTCAAGCAGCCGATCATCTACGAGATGTTCGATTCGGTTTCCCTGATCGGCGTCAATCCCCGGCAGCAGGAAGAGCGGATGGAGTTCTCCGTAACACGGGATTCCCTCAATCTCCGGAAATATACCCTGATGCCGAAGGCGAAATTGCAGGCCGGATATGAGTACAAACTGAAAGTCCCCTGGCGGGGTTTCCGGGACATCAACGGATTCTACAATGACAGTACGGAGGTGAAGGTCTCCCTGCCTAAGGACGACAAACTCAGTTCAATTACGCTGGATTTGACGGGTGTAAACAACCGGTACATCGTCGATCTGCTGAACGAAAAAAGAGATAAAGTCCTGCGTCAATACCTGATTGAATCGGACGGGACCCTGGAATTCCCTTACCTGAAGGAAGGAAAATATTCTATCCGCATCACCGAAGACAAGAACAAGAACGGCATGGTCGATACCGGCAGCCTTCTGGGGCACCGCCAGCCGGAAAAAGTCAAGTTCTATAGGCTCCGGGATGGATCCTATGTTATACAAGTTCCCGTCGGCACGCAGATGCAGCAGCATATTGACGTGGCGCAATTGTTCCGGCAATGACAGACATGATGAAAAGATATCACGCAGGAATCCTGCTCCTGCTGCTGGCGCTGCTCGCGGTGCTGCCCCCTGCATTCGGTTCTCCGAGGAAAGAGCGTCGGAACAGACAGGCGTCGGACAGCCTGAAACTTGTGCTGGCGGATTCGCTGACGGATGCTTTCCTGGATACGGTCAACATCAAGAAAGCCTTGATGATCAACGACTATTCCATGATCGGTGTGCAATGGGGTGTCGGATTGAACAAGATGACGTTCAACCCGCCCAAGAAACAGACACAATTGGTGCTTCCCGGCGTATATGGGATCATGTATACCCGATATGGAAAAATGTTCGGGTACATGCCGTATTTCGGAGTCCAGGTCGGCGCGTTCTACGGACAGGACGGCTACCAGTTCAAGAAGGATGAAGAAGGATACACGCCGTCGGTCGACGGCGCGACGCATACGGTGTATGATTATATCGAAATCCCTGCCCTCGCGCATTTCCACGTGGATGTCTGGCACTTCAAACTGATGGCTGGCCTGGGCTGTTACGGCGGATACCGGCTGAAGGTGCACCGCGAAGGGTATGGGGTTCCGGACGAGTATAAGGATAACTTTTACGACTATGACCGCCGACTGGATTATGGCCTGAAAGGCGGAGGCGGCATCGGGTTTTTCCTGGATCCCGTGGAGCTGCACCTGACCGCCATGGTTCGGTACGGACTGGGATCCCTGTATGATCCGGACTATTACAGCCAGTATTATTATCGCTTCGCGACACCTTTCGATATCGTCATTTCCGCGGGCCTTCATTTCCAGCTGACGAAGCGGACCGGAAAGACCCGGGCGGCGCTCCGGCGCGAAGCGTACGAACGGGTCTTCCCTCCGGAGGAAACGGTGGCGGCCGAGGCGGCGCGGCTGAAAGAAGACACCCGGCAGGCGCGCCTGCGGATTGAAAAACAGGAGAAAGAAGCGCCGCAGGAAGAAAACAAGACCAAATGACACACTACTATACGGCCCATGTCGGCGGCCTGTCGATCGGCCCCGATGCTGACATCGTCGTCCAGACGATGTGCAACACCCATACTTCCGATGTAGAAGCAACTGTCAGGCAGTGCATTGCACTCTACGAAGCGGGCGCATCCCTGATCCGGATTACAGTTCCTTCCCTGGCGGATGTGGAACATGTCAAAGCCATCCGTGCCGGTTTGGAAGCGGCCGGTGTGTCCGTTCCGTTGGTTGCTGACATTCATTTTTCCTCAGCATGCGCCATTGCCGTGGCGCCATTCGTAGAAAAAGTCCGGATCAACCCGGGCAATTTCCATCGGGATCATGCCCAGGCCTGCCGGCAATTCGCCAGCCTCGTGGAAGTCTGCCGGTCCTGTGGGACGGCCATCCGCATCGGACTGAATCATGGATCGCTCGGCGAAAGGATCACTTCGCTGTATGGGAATACGCCGGAGGGCATGGCCGCGGCCGCGATGGAATGGCTGGACCTGTGTGTACAGAATGACTTTTTCAATGTTGTCGTCTCCCTGAAAGCCAGCAATACCGTGGTCATGGTGCAGGCTTACCGACTCCTCGCCCAGGCGATGGAAAAGAGCGGTCATGTTTTCCCGCTCCATGTCGGGGTGACGGAAGCCGGAAACGGAGATTCCGGGCGGATCAAGTCCTGTGTCGGCATTTCCTCCCTCCTCTCCAAGGGATTGGGCGATACCGTTCGCGTCTCCCTGACGGAAGACCCGGTCTGCGAAATTCCGGTTGCCCGCTATCTGGCAGCACGTTACAGGGGGCCGCTCCGTTCTTCCATGAACCGCATGCAGCTGGAGAACCGCGTGGCTTCCGCCTGGTATGAAGCGCCCTCCCGGGAACGCCTGCTGCTGGATGCCGCCTGTGATTTCGGCCGTCCGCTGCTGGACCGGGAAATTGACGGCATAACCCTGCACGGGACCTATCTGGACGAGAACGGCAGCCCCGTATCCATCGAAGAATCCGGCATCGGCTCCTATCTGGCAGATGAATTGATGCAGGCTTCCCGCCGCCGTTTTTACAAGCCGGAATACATCGCCTGCCCCGGTTGCGGCCGGACCATGTACAATCTGCAGGATGCTTTTGAGAAGGTGAAAGCCCGGACGGCACACTTGAAAGGCATGGTCATCGCCGTGATGGGGTGCATCGTGAACGGGCCGGGCGAAATGGCCGACGCCGACTGGGGGTATGTCGGCGAAGGAAATGGAAAAGTATCGATCTATCAAGGAAAAACGCCAGTCCTTCGGCATGTCCCGGAAGAGGAAGCGGTCGACCGGTTGGTGGAATTGATCGAAGCGGCTGCTAAATCTCAGCAATGACGGTTTCGCAGGCACGTGTCAAATCGCCGACCTTGACCTTGATGTCTGCGCCCAACGGGAGGAACATATCGATGCGGGACCCGAATTTGATGATGCCGCATTGCGCTCCGGACTCAACCTCCATCCCCTCTTTTGCATAGCACACGATCCTTCTGGCGAAGGTTCCGGCTATCTGTTTGAAAAACACCTCTCCGTGGTCGGTGCTGACCGCTACGGAAGAATGCTCGTTCTCCTCGGCGGCTTTGGGCAGGAATGCCAGCAAATACTTCCCGGGGTGATACTGATAATAGCTGATCTTCCCGCTCACCGGCCAGAAATTGGCATGGACGTCGAAAAAATTCATATAGACGGAGACCTGGATGCATTCCTGCCGGAGGTATTCTTTCTCGTAGACTTTCTCAACGATAACGACTTTGCCGTCGGCGACCGAAGTGACAATGGTCGGTCCCCCAACCTTTTCCCGGTTCGGAACCCGGTGGAACCAAACGACGAAAAAGGCAAAGACAAGCACCAGTACCAGCAGCGGAATCCGCCACCACAGGGACGGGACCAACCACCAGACGAGTGCTGCAAATACCGCCGTACCAAGCAAATAACCGGCAATCAGGGAATAACAATCTTTGTCGATTTTCATAGCGGGAATCAAATCAGGTTGAATGCGACCAGATACAGGACTCCGGCCGGGATGGCGAACAGCGTGGAATCAAACCGGTCCAGCATCCCGCCATGGCCGGGAATGATATTCCCCGAATCTTTCAGGTCATAGCACCGTTTCCACTGGGATTCGAACAGATCTCCGTACACCCCGGCGACATGCATGACCATCGCGAGAATCACGCAGTGCAGGGTCGGATATTCGATCAGGCCGAAATATTTCAGGGCCCAAGCCGTCAGGATGGCACAGAGCATGCCGCCCCAGAATCCGACCCAGGATTTCTTGGGAGAGACGGACGGGAACAATTTTTTTCCGTATTTCTGGCCCAGGGAGATTCCGAAAATGTAAGCGCCGACATCCGAGCCCCAGATAATCAGGAAGAAGCAGAGCATCGGCAACCCGTTGAATACCTGATGCGAGAACACGATCAGGTTGGACAAGGCCAGCGGGATGCTGATGTACAAGATGCCCGTATAGATGAAGGAGAATTTCCAGAATTCGTCTTTATCCTTGACATACAAGGAATTGGACATAACCACAAACAGCGGCAGGAAGCCCAGGACGACATATTCCAGCGGCAATCCGTACGCACAATGCAGGAAAAACAGCAGGAAAAGAACTTCCCCCGCGAAAATGGACAGAACACGCGAGAACCGGTACTGCTGCCCCATCGTCATCCGGTAAAATTCAGCCAGCATCGCCCCCATGATGAACATGATCAAAATGGCGAAGAGGAATTTATTCACCAGGAGACCCAGCAACATCATGCCGATGAAGCCGATCCCTGAGATGGAACGTTTGACAGTATTGTTCATGGG
>CADBPH010000166.1 GCA_902796455.1 uncultured Bacteroidia bacterium | reverse complement strand
CGTCCTGGAGGGACATACCACCTGCCCGACGCCGGTCGACTGGTCCGGCGACGGAATCAACGATATCCTGCTGGGTGCGGAGGACGGCCATTTTTACCGGATCCGCAATCCCAGACACTCAAAGAAATAAAAGGTTAACTAACACGATAATACTATGATCAATTCACATCCCAGAATCGGTATCCGTCCGATTATCGACGGGCGTCGCGGCGGTGTCCGCGAATCCCTTGAAGAAATGACCATGGGCATGGCCCGGAGCGTAAAACAGCTGTATGAATCCACGCTCCGGTACAATGATGGAGCTCCGGTTGAGTGCGTGATTGCCGATACAACCATCGGCGGCATTGCAGAAGCCGAGGCGGCGACAGCCAAGTTCCGCGATAACAATGTCGGGGCAGTCATTTCTGTAACTCCTTGTTGGTGTTATGGTTGCGAAACCATTGACATGGATCCCCTGATGCCGAAGGCAATATGGGGATATAACAAAACCGAGCGCCCGGGTGCTGTTTACCTGGCCGCAGCCCTGGCGGCCCATAACCAGAAAGGGCTTCCCGCTTTCGGTATTTATGGCCGGGACGTACAGGACAAAGAAGACACCTCCATCACGGAAGATGTCCGCGAGAAGCTGCTTCTGTGGGGGAAAGCCGCGGTCGCGACCATGCAGATGCGGGGGAAGGCTTACTTAACGATCGGGTCGGTCTCCATGGGTATTGCGGGTTCCACGCCGATTCCGGACTTCTTCCAGGACTATCTCGGCATGCGCAACGAATTTGTCGATACGGCCGAAATCGTCCGCCGTGTCAAGCTGGGGATTTACGACCATGCCGAATATGAAAAAGCACTGGCCTGGGTGAAGGAGAACTGTGTGTCCCGGGAAGGACCGGACTATAACCGGGAAGACTTGAAACTGGACCGGAAGGAACTGGACGCCAATTGGGAATACAGCGTAAAAATGGCGTTGATTTTCAGGGATCTCATGATTGGGAATCCCGTGCTCGCCGGGATGGGCCTCGAGGAGGAAGCTTGTGGGCACAATGCGATTGTCGGCGGGTTCCAGGGGCAGCGTCAATGGACGGACCATATGCCCAACGGCGACTTCGCGGAAACGATCCTGAATACGACGTTCGACTGGAACGGCGTGCGCCGTCCCTATACCTTTGCGACGGAAAATGACACGCTCAACGGTGTGACGATGCTGTTGCTCCAATTGCTGACGAACCGGGCCCAGATGTTCTCGGATGTGCGGACCTATTGGTCGCCGGAGTCGGTCAAACGGGTGACCGGCATTGAATTGGAGGGCCGTGCGGCCGGCGGGTTCATCCACCTGATCAATTCCGGGGCGACCACCCTGGATGCAACGGGGCAGATGTCCGACGCCGGGGGCAATCCGGTCATGAAACCCTTCTGGGAGGTGACGGATGCCGATGCGAAGGCCTGTCTGGAGAACACGACGTGGATGCCGGCTGACCGCCAGTATTTCCGTGGAGGCGGTTTCTCCAGCCATTTCCGCACCCGTGGGGAGATGCCCATGACCATGTGCCGGATCAACTTGATCAAGGGGCTGGGGCCGGTGCTGCAGATTGCAGAAGGCTGGGCTGTGAATGTTCCGGACAAAGTGTTCGAAACAATTAATTTACGGACAGATAAGACGTGGCCGACCACGTTCTTCGCCCCGCGTGTGGACGGCAAAGAAGGGAGCCCGTTCAAAGATGCGTACAGCGTCATGAACAACTGGGGTGCGAACCATGGCGCCATCAGCTATGGACATGTGGGCGCTGAGATGATCACCCTCGCTTCGATGCTCCGCATCCCGGTCTGCATGCATAACGTTCCGATGGACAAAGTCTTCCGTCCTTCAGCCTGGGCGGCATTCGGAATGGACAAAGAAGGGGCGGACTACCGTGCTTGCCAGGTGTATGGGCCGATTTATGGATAGGGAATTGTCATGAAAACAGTTATTGGATTGGATTTCGGAAGTGATTCCGTGCGCTGCCTGATCGTGGATGCAGCGGATGGCCGGACCTATGGAACGGCTGTCGCCGAGTATCCCCGCTGGAAGGCAGGATTATACAGTGATGCGTCTGCCTGCCAGTACCGGCAGCATCCGCTGGATTACCTTGAGTCCATGGAGAAATGCGTCCGGGAGGCGATGGAAGGTGTCAGCGGCGAGGTCCGGGATGGGCTTGCCGGCATGTCTTTCGATATGACGGCCTCCACGCTGGCCTTTACGGACCGCTCCGGCATGCCGCTGGCTTTGACGCCCGGCCATGAAGAGGATCCCGACGCCATGTTCGCCCTCTGGAAGGACCATACGGGTTTCGAAGAGGCGGACCGGATCAACGAAGTGGCCCACGGGTGGCGCGAGGACTACACGCGGTTTACCGGCGGCTCTTATTCGTGCGAGTGGAGCTGGGCGAAGATCCTGAAAATGCTCCGCCATGCCCCGCACCTGCGTGCCGAGGCCTTCTCCTGGGTGGACAACTGTGACTGGATCCCGGCGTTGCTGACGGGGAACACAGACCCGCTGCGGATCGCGCGGTGCCGGTGTGTCGCCGGGCACAAGGCCCTCTGGCATGCGGCCTGGGGCGGTTTGCCGCCATGGGATTTCTGGAAGGAGGTGGATCCGCTGTTGCTGCAGTTCCAGGGCCATCTGTATCAAGAGACCCATACGGCCGATACGAAAGTGGGCTCTCTTACCAAGGAATGGGCGGAGAAGCTCGGACTTCCGGAAGGCCTTGCCGTCGGCCTCGGATCTGTCGACGGCCATGTCGGCGCCGTCGGTGCGGGTGTCCGTCCGGGCGTACTGGTCAAGGTGATCGGGACTTCTACCTGCGACATGACCGTAGCGTCCTATGAGGCGGTGGGAGACCGTGCCGTGCGGGGGATCTGCGGCCAGGTGGACGGTTCCATCCTTCCGGGCTACATCGGCATCGAGGCGGG
>CADBPH010000165.1 GCA_902796455.1 uncultured Bacteroidia bacterium | reverse complement strand
TGAGACAGCGCCGCGTTATATCCAGGACTCTGTCATGCTCCGTGCCGTGAAAACCATCCTGGTCTGCCCTGCAGGCGTCATCCGCATGAGCCGGACCATGGATGGGCTGACGGAAACTTCCACCAATCTGGCCATCGTACGGACGGAAAAAGGACATATCCGGATCCATTCCCTGATGCGGAGTGCGGTCGATTCGTCGAAGGCTTACCTGGCGGAGCGGATGCGCTGCCTGTTCGAACTGGCCGGTGCGGAGGTTTCCTTCGCCGGCGGTTATTCCGGATGGACGCCGAAGCTGGACACCCCGATGAACAAGGTCATGATGGCCCAGTACAAGAAGGTGTATGGGAAGGATATGAAAATCATGGCGACGCACGGCGGTCTCGAGTGTGCCATCATGGGTGCCAAGTATCCGAACTGGGAAATGGTATCCATCGGCCCGGACATCAAGTATCCCCATTCTCCGGACGAGCGGGTCAGCATTTCTTCCGTTGCCCGGACCTGGGAATATCTCAAAGCCGTGCTGGCCGCTGTCCCGGAAAAATAAGCGGACAATCCAGGAAATCAACGCCAAAAGGTTGATTTTCCGACAATAATTGCTATATTTGCAGTCCCCGAAAGAGGCCTTTGTCTCCGAAAGGGACTGTAAATATTTTAGTAACAATCAATTAACAACAAAATGCTTAAACAGTACGAGACCGTTTTCATTGCAACTCCCGTTTTGTCTGAGGCCCAGATGAAGGAAGCGGTTGCCAAGTACGTCGATTTCATCAACAACAATGGTGGTGAAGTCGTGTACGAAGAGGATTGGGGACTGCGTCAGCTCGCGTATCCGATCCAGCACAAGACCACAGGGTTCTATTATTTGATCGAGTTCAAGGCTGAGCCTGAGTTCGTCGCCACCCTCGAAACCCAGTATCACCGTGACGAGCGGATCATCCGTTTCCTCACCGTCGCGCTGGACAAGGATGCAGCGGCTTATGCCGAGAAGAGAAGGGCTAACAAGCAGGCCAAGGCCGAGCAGAAATAATCAGGAGGTTAGATATTATGGCACAGAACAATTCGAATAACAGCGAAATCCGCTATCTGAATCCTCCTACAGTCGAGGTCCGGAGGAAGAAATACTGCCGCTTCAAGAAAGCCGGTATCAAATATGTCGATTACAAGGATCCCGAGTTCCTCAAGAAGTTCCTCAACGAGCAGGGTAAGATTCTTCCCCGCCGCATCACCGGTACTTCCCTGAAGTTCCAGCGGAAAGTGGCTCAGGCTGTCAAGCGCGCCCGTTCCCTCGCACTTCTCCCGTATGTTACTGACCTTCTTAAATAATAGGAGCACGGATTATGGATATTATTCTGAAGAAAGACGTGGCCAATCTCGGCCTCGCAGATGAAGTTGTCAAGGTAAAGGCCGGCTACGCCACCAATTACCTGATTCCCCAGGGATTCGCGATCGCCGCGACTCCGTCCGCGCTGAAACAGCACCAGGAGACCATCCGCCAGCGTGCCCACAAAGAGGCCAAGTTGGTTGCCGACGCCGAGGCGCTTGCCGCCAAGGTTTCCTCCATGCTCTTCAAGGTGACCGCCAAGGTCAGCGAGAGTGGCAAGATCTACGGTTCCGTCACGACCGCCCAGTTGGCAGATGCACTTGTCGCAGCCGGCATCGAAGCGGACAAGAAGGACATCACCATCCTCTCCGAGGAAGTGAAAGAGCCCGGCACCTATGAGGCTGAACTCAAGTGCTACAAGAAAGTCAAGGGTGCTTTCCAGTTCGAGGTGATTCCCGAGGAGTAGTCTTTATCCCGTTTATCGGGATTCCGGATAGTGAAAACTGCGGTCTGAAAAAGATCGCAGTTTTTTTCGTTTTTTTGTTATATTTGTAAGAAGCACAAAAATTCATTCGGAATATGGATAGGAGACAGTTTTTATCGTTGTCAGCTACCGGACTGGTCGGCCTGGGGCTGGGTGGAAGTTTTACCGACATCCAGGCGAAGGCCCGTGCCGGCAAACGGGATAAGTATTCTATTGTCATTCTGGGGGATACCCACTTTGACACGGAACCGGCCAGCGTCTACCATTCCAATTATAATGAGCCCGTCGAATGGCTGAACCGGGTCCAGCGCGGTGAATTCGCCCGCAACGGCGAGATGTGGCGTGAGCGTTGTCCCCGCCTGATGAACCGGGCTGCCCGATTGATTGACAAGAATACGCGGATGGTCTTCCAGATGGGTGACCTGGTCCAGGGCGACTGCGGAAAAGGGGAGGTGCACCAGAAAATGCTCTCCGACGTGATGGACAGTTTCAAGGCGACACTCGGCGGTCTGCCGTTCGTAACGGTCGTCGGAAACCATGATATCCGGGGGACAGACGCCCATGCCGTGTATCATAAATACATGCCGGCGAGGATGTCGGAAGAGCTCGGCATTCCGGTACCGTCGGCCAATTTCGCTTTCAACATCGGTCCCGATGCCTACATCGTCGTGGACTTCAATGACCCGGTGGATGCCGATGTGGAAAAGCTCCTGAAAGAGACCGAAGGCGCCCGTTATACCTTCGTCGTGGTGCACGGACCGCTCCTGCCGGCCGATGACGGATCCCCGCGGTGGATTTACCATGGGAAGGCCAACGAGGCGGATACGAAAGCCCGCCTGCATTTCCGCAAGCTTTTTGCGCAGCGGAATGTCATCTGCCTGTGCGGCCATATCCATCGGACGGAATTTGCGGATTGGTATGGAGACGGCGGGCGGATTACCCAGATGACGATGAACAGTGTCTGGTCCAAGCCCGAGTTGGGAAAATACGAAATCATTGCACAAGGCCCCGAACAATACGGGATGCTCCGGAAGAAATTGGCCTCCATGCCGAACGGGTCCAAGGTCAAGGATGAATCCGCCTTCTTTGACGAGTATCGCCCGGGGCTGAAGCAGTATTCTGT
>CADBPH010000164.1 GCA_902796455.1 uncultured Bacteroidia bacterium | reverse complement strand
GCTGCCAGCAGGCAGAGTCCAGCGACGACAGGCTTGGCCTGGATGAACGGCCATTCCCGGAGAAGGGGATCGGTCAACGTGCCGAGCCGCGAGGGAATCCATCCCTGCAGGACAAGCAAGGCGGCAATTCCGATCAGCGCGAACAGCCCGGCAGGGATTCCCAGGGCCCATCCCATCCATTTCTCCCAGCCCTTCCGGTTGAGAACAAGGGGAAAGAGCCAGACCAGGAAAGGGAATACAGGCGCCAGGTAGATGGACAGTTTGGAACTGAATGCGGACAGCATGACAAACGTGGACAGGATCACGCACAGGAAGAGTACCTCCGCGTCAGACCGGCCGGCTTTCGGCGCGGGTTTCCGCAGGGCACTGACCACGCAGCCGACCAGCAGCAGGCACCAGGGGGCAACGGTGTACCAGATGGCCCCCAGATAGTACCAGAAGGGTTTTTTGTGGTGGAATGCATTGACGGCGCGGTCCACGGTCTGGTGGAAGAGCAAGTTGTTCAGATAGTCTTTTCCGCCGTCGAACCAGACGCCGGTGAACCATGCGGCGCAGAGCAGGGCGATGATGCCCCATGTCCGCAGGCCGAGATATTTCCCCAGCCCCCGTCCGCGGTCTTTCACCAAGAGAAAACACAGGACACTGAGCGGCGGAACCAAAAGTCCCACAGGCCCTTTCGTGAAAAGGGCGAGGAAGGTCCACACGGGAAACAGGATGCGGTGGCGGTGTTCATTGCCGATGCCTTCATACCACTGATAAAAGGTGAACAGCGCCAGCGTGATGAACAGGCACATGAGCATGTCCATCCGCAGGAAAACGCTCATGCCGAGGAACATCGCGCAGGTCCCGGTCATCAGGGCCATCGCCGCCCGTTCTCCGGCGCCCTCGAGGCGGATCCACTTGTCCATCACCCCGATGATGATGAGGGCGGGGATATAGGAAAAGAGCGCCAGCAGGAGCATGCTGTGTTTCCCCGCGATCAGGCGGCACAGCATGATGATCCAGAAATACAGCGGCGGTTTGTCCGCATAGGCCGCTCCCTGGTTGAAAAAAGCGAAAATATGGCCGCCGGCGAGTGCTTCGTCGGCGATACTCAGGTACCGCAATTCATTCGACGGTGAAAAATCCCGGAGCAGCAAGGTCGGCAGCAGGCAGACCGTCATGAAAAAGAAGACGGGCACCAGGGGATATCGGGCGAACAAGTAGTCGGATTTCATTATTTCAATTCTTTTTCACCGAATCCCTTGCGGAGTCCGATCATCAGGTTGCGGATATAGGCGAGCAGTCCGAAGGATTGGCCCAGGATCAGGACCGGATCTTTTCGGACGATGCCGTAAGAAACAATGACGCAGGACCCCAGAAGGCTGATAAGCCAGAAGCCCAGTGGCAGCATGGAGGCACCTTTCCTGCGGGAGTAGGCCCATTGGTAGATAAACCGGAGGGTGAAAATCACCTGTCCGGCGGAACCGAAAATGACAAGCCACAGGGGGATGTCCTTGTTGCGGAGGAATGTTTCCGCGAACGCGGGGATATCCCGGATCAGCAGGAAAACGGCGACCACAGGCGTAGCCAGCAGAAGGGTCTTCAGCAGGGCATGCAGGTCTTTCCAGATGCCTTTCGCATGGAGATTCCACAGATAGATATAGTAGGAAATGAGCTGCCCGAGGATGATGGAAAAGTCGCTGCGCAAGACGCCGTAGACAAACATCAGCCATGCGCCCAGAACGCTGAGGACCCAATAGGCGGAGGGGGAGACCACGCGGCGGGCCTTCTCCGATTTCCACCATTGGAACAAGGTCCTGGCGGAGAAGAAGAACTGCGCGGCAAAACCGACCGTGAAAATGATCCATTTCGGGAGTTGGGCGGTCATAGGGCTTATCGGATATTCTCGCGTGAAATCGTGTAATTAATATAGCGGGGCTTCATCCAGCGGTAAGCAAAACAATCCGCAAACGGGCCCCAGAGGCGATTCCACAAGTGGTATTTCGATTTCCCTGCCGCTCGGGGGAAATGCCTGACAGGCACTTGTTTATAAGACCCACCATCCTGAAGGAGAATCAAGGCGGGCAGGAAGCGGTGCATGCCCTTGAAGAGCGGAAGCCGGCGGGCGGCATCTGTCTGGAGCACTTTCAGCGGGCACCCTGTGTCGATGGCTCCGTCTCCGGTCATCATCCGATGGAATCCGTTGGCGATTTTGGACTGGAGATTCTTGAAGAAGGAATCCTTCCTGTTGGCACGGATGCCGATGACCATGCTGTAATCCCGGATATCTTCCAGCAGCAGGTTGAAATCCTCAGGAGCCGTCTGCAAGTCGGCATCCATGTATCCCAGATACGGGGAGGATGTCACATCGATGCCGGCCTTGAGCGCTGCACTGAGACCGGCGTTCTTGGCGAAACTGATAAAGTAAAAATCTGGATTGCGGGAACAGGCCGCTTGCAAGGCTTCCAGGCTTCCGTCCCGGGAACCGTCATCCACGAACAAGACGCAGGCTTTGTACTTGCATTGCGGAAGGAAACGGCCCAGGCGTTCTTCCAATGCCGGCATGTTGTCCACCTCGTTATAGACAGGGACGATAATCGTAAATTCGTATGCGGAGAGTTTGTCTGTCATCATGCAAGTGGCAGGTTAACCATGCAAATTTACAAAAAACATGACTATTTCTGAAAAAATGGCATATCTTTGCAGAACTCCCATCCTTTCGGAGGGAGGCTCGCTGGGGATGTACTGGTTTTGACAGCACTGATGCGAGACGGTAAGCACGTCGGGCGTAGGAGACTTGCCCGTTAATCTCAGTCTTCAAAAAATTAGTTGGCAACAACAATTATGCACTCGCTGCCTAATTTGACCAGAGTCAATTAGCTTAATCCGCGTCGCCAAGGCTGCGGCGCCGACGAGTATCCCGCGGACATTCCGCCTGTTTTGTTCCGAGTCCGGGGTATCATTCAAACGGGCTGCACCGGCCGACTCCTCTGCCGCCGGTCAAGTTTCAGAGGATAAGCTTCTGCTGGCCCGTCTTCCGGCAGGCCGAGGCCGACAACCAAAGGAAGAATAAGCGTGTAGAAAGCCGCCTGGTGCGGTGTTTGGACGGCGGTTCGACTCCGCCCATCTCCACTAAGTCGTTGTCTTATTTAACTTTACGGGCTTTTCTGGCCCGGAATAATCGATTCATCATGGACAGGAGAAAATTCATCGGAAGCATGGCCTTCCTCGGAGTGCAAGGCGCAATCTTGAAAGCTGCACCGCTCGGGATGTTGGGAAAGATTCCCGCAGAAGTTAAACGGCGGAAAAAGAAGGCGGGCGAGTTTGATGACAATTTGGTCGTCATCATTTCCGATCTCCATACCAATCCGGGCGGATACCAGCAGATGAAGCTGCAGCGGACCGTCGCCGACATCCTCGCCATGGATCCCAAGCCCCGGAATGTCATCGCCCTGGGAGATCTGGCCTACTTGCAGGGGAAACCGGAGGAGTATGCGGTCCTGAAAGAGATTGTCACGCCGCTCGAGGCGGCCGGAATCCGCCTTACCATGGCCATGGGGAACCATGACCGCCGGAAGCGTTTTGCGGATGCTTTCCCGGAAAAGGCCGCGGCGACCCAGGTACAGGACCGTATGGTCTTTGTCGTGGAGACTCCGCGGGCTGATATCATCCTGCTGGATTCCCTGCAGGAAGATCCCGATCCCGACAAAGGGATTGTCAGGGGCGGGCTGAATGACGGACAAAAGCAGTGGCTGGCGGCAAAACTGTCTTCCTATACGGACAAGCCGGTGTTTGTAACGGCGCATCATCCGATTGATGAAACGGGCGTCAGTGCGGTTCTGCTTGGCAGTCCGACCTGCTGCGGGTATATTTACGGGCATAACCATGTCTGGCACGATGCGTGGATCAAGAAAAACTACAGGGAACGCACCTTGATCCGTACGCTGTGCTGCCCTTCCACGGGGCACTGGGGAGACATCGGTTATACCGTCCTCCGCCTTGAAGAGGATCACGCGGAAGCGCAGATCCATGAATATGAATTCTTCTTCCCGAAACCGGCAGCGGAAGGGGAGGTCAAGCCCGCCCAGTGGACAATGATCGAGCAGGAACACCGGGACCGCATCTGCAACTTCATGTATCGGAAGTAGAAAGAGCAATCCAGTCGTTCCTGTCTGTTTTGCCGTGCGACAGGTTGTCGTCAAACTCTTTGCCTTATCGGAGGTCAGAACTGGTACAAGTCGGCCCGGCAGCTGGATACCTTGACGGGCGAAAGGGCCTTGACCGTAATGGAAGGGGCGGTTTTGTACATCCTGACACCCAAAACCTCTTCGGCCGGCGTGTCGTGGCGGAAGGTATACTGCCGGCCGCAGAAAGATACTTCCACTTCTCCTTCAAACTTGAGGACAAGGGTCAGTCCGGCAAATTCCTGCTCGGAAGCATTCCAGGTAAGGGTTTCGCCTTCAGCAAGACTTGTCCTCCCTTTTTTGAATACCTGTGCGGGCTCCCGTCCTTCTGTCTGGAACCAGAAGAAATCTGTCAGCTCGATGGTTACGCCGTCCATAAGGGCGCGCTGCTCATGCGGAGACGGGAAAATCGAAGCCTGAACTTCGAAACCGGCATCTTTGACAGACTGGATATACGCCTTGTCCAGCATGTTGTATTTCATGGTACTCATGCCGCAGGGCTGCCCGATTTCCTTCAGGTACTGGAGGGTTGTTTCCACAGGCTTTTTCCCCGGATCGCGCAGGACCAGGCACTTGGAGAACTCGCGGGATTTCAACACGACAGGATCGCTGCTGAAACAAATCCAGCCCTTGTCTCCCAGCATGTCCTGGGCCATGCGGTAAGATTCCGGCACGGCGCTGTGCAGCATGGCGACGATTCCGTATTTCTTGCATGCAGTCAACTCTTCTTCCAGGGTCGGGATGGGGGTGCGGAGGGCAGGGTCGGTGGAAGCCAGCACATATTTCGTGCGCAGCTCTTCGAATGTCACGTCCTTGACCGCGACGGGCTCCGCAATCGGCTGATAGCCGTCGGCCGTACGCATGGTCCGGTTGATCGTCTTGTCGTGCATGATCACCATGACGCTGTCCAAGGTATATTTTACATCGCATTCGATTGCCGGATACCCGAAACGGGCAGCCATTTCAACTCCTGCCGGGCAGTTTTCGGGAATATAAAACTCATTTCCTTCTTTCAGCCAGCATCCGCGGTGGGCAACGGTCCAGGGAATGGGGGTTTGCAGGGTAGGGGTGGCGCAGGATGCCGCCATGGCGGTAGCAATCGTCAGCAGCGCGAGGCTGCGGAAAAGCTTGGTGTGTCTCATGTGGAATATCAGTTTACGCAAAGATAACAAAAAAGTGTTTTGTTTATCATTCGTCGATTTGATATCCGGACGCACCGCTGGGAAGCCATCCTCCGGAGGAAGGGTATAAATCTGCATAGTCATGGACGGTCAGCAAGTTGTCGATGACAATGCCGCTGTGTGTGACGGGCCCCGTGTTTCCGGAAACGATTTCGTGCAGCGCGTGCAGGGAAGGTGTCTGGTAATACCCGTACGGGCCGGTATTGCCCGTCATGCCGCCGTTGCTGAAGTAGCGTCTTTCGTACAAAAGGCACTGGATGCCGGAGGCTTGGGATTCGACGATGTCGTAGACATAGACATATTGCCCTTGCCGGTATTGCGGCCCGGTCCCATGCGCAGCTGTGATGCAGGC
>CADBPH010000163.1 GCA_902796455.1 uncultured Bacteroidia bacterium | reverse complement strand
CCTTCGTCGTCAAAGTTCAGGGCGCCCCGGTTCCCTCTGAGGGTTCCGTCATCCACGATGGTAATCTTGTCGCTGCAGATCTGTTTTCCGAGTTTGTCGGAGAAGATGGACTGCCCTTTGCGGTTGAAATCCGCTTCGAACGCATGTCCCATGGCTTCATGGAGCAAAATGCCGGAAGCCCCGGCGCCCATGACGACAGGCATCTTCCCGCCCTTGGGCCGTGACGCGGCAAACCGGTCGTCCAGATTCCGGACCGCTTCCGCAGCGAGTGTATCCAGCAGGGCTTCGTCCAGCATCTCCGCACCCATGCGGAAACTCCTGGATACGTGATTGTTCTGAACGGACTTTCCGTCACTGAATACGACGGAAACCGCCAGGGTCCCCATGGGGCGGGTATCGTATTTAAGCTCTCCGAAAGAGTTGAACATCAAGATGTCACTCACTTGGCTGGAGAGCATGGCAATCACCTTGATGACGCGGCTGTCCCGGGCGGTGACTTTCTCTTTGAGCCGTTCCAGGACCGGAACGAGCGTGTCCGCCCCGCATTCCCGCCAGTCCTGCAGGATCGGATACCGGTCCGCGGCTGGATTGGGCACGCCTTTGTATATCTTCCGGCCCACTCTTCCGCCGTCGTCCATCACCGGGGCAATGGGCGTGATGCCGTCGGAAATGGCGGCTGCAGCCCGTGCCGCTGCCTTGAGCGAAGCGGCATCCGTATTCTCGGTGTAGGCATAACCGGTCTTTTCTCCGCTGAGGACCCGGATGCCCGCGCCGAAATCCACATGGAAGCCCCCCGAGGTAACCTCCCCGTCCCGCAGGAGCAGGTCCCGGTAGGAGGTGTTCTCAAAGAACAGGTCGCAGTAATCCCCGCCGCTGTGCAGTGCCTCCCGGCACAATTGCTCCAGCAGGGGAACCGAAACCCCGAAGATGTCCATGTAATATGCGTTATCGTAAATCATCTGTCATCCCTTCTAGGATTCCTGCAGGGAAAGCGCCTGGCGGCGGATTCTCTCGAACAGGAGGTTGTCTTTCACGACCATGTTGTCCTTCCAGCCTTGTGCCACGATGCGGAAGGGGATCGCGGAATTGTCTGCCAGGATCCATCGGTCCACGATGGGCATGTAATCCTGGAAAAAATACTGCAGCCCGGTGCTGTACCGCCTCCGGACCGTTTCTTCAGGAATATCATGTCCGCCTGCGGCAACCCGGGCGCGGATCCGTTCGATGGCCAGTTCCGGGGAGTGGACCCAGAAATACATGACCGTTACGGAATAGCCTTGTGCCTGGGCGGTCCGGACCATTTTGACCAGACTTCGGGTGGCGAGGGTCGTCTCGATCCCGAAGTCCAGCCGTTTGTTAAGTAAATATTTAATTTTCAGGAGCATGTACCGGCTTGCCTGGATGGATACGCTCGAGGGGCTGAATGGGGCGAGCCCTTTCGCAAACTCATCGGAATTCACGAATTCCCTGCACCCGAGCATCTCCGGAAGGACGGTGTAAGAAGCGGTCGTCTTGCCGGAGCCGTTGCAGCCCGAAACGATGTACAATCTGGGCATCAGCGCACACTCCCGGGGAGGCTAATCCTGTGTGGCAGCCTCAAGCTTCTTCATCATGGAGAACATCACCAGGCCGGAGACGACACAGAGGCCGAGCAGCAGGCCCCAGACGCCCCAGAGCGGAACTTTGTTCCACAGCAGTCCGGGAATGGAAACCAGGTAGTTTCCGATGGCCGTGGCGGCAAACCAGCATCCCATCATGGCACCCTTGAGCTTGGGCGGCGCTACTTTGGAAACGAAGGAGATGCCCATCGGGCTGAGCAGCAGTTCGGCGAAGGTGAGTACCAGATACGTGGAGATCAACCAGCTCGGAGAGACGAGGTCCGGCGAAACGGTACCGCCCAATTCCTTGGGGGAGGCCAGTCCGCGGGAAGCCAGGATCAGCACCAGGAATCCCAGCGAGGCGACGAACATGCCGATTCCGATTTTGCGCGGGGCGGACGGCTCTTTCCCCTTTTTTGCCAATGCGCCGAAGAGGGCCATCGAGACCGGGGTGAGGGCAACGACATAGAAGGGGTTGAACTGCTGGAAATCAGAAGGTTGGATATTTACGACATCGGGCATTCCCTTATACAGGGCGAAGGCCCCGCCCCACAAGCCGAGGGTGACCAGTCCGTTGACCAGTTTCCCGCGTTTGTTGTCGGTCTGGAAAAATCCGAACAGGGTGTAGATCGAGATGGCAATCAAGGCCAGAGCCCAGATGTTGAATCCGATACGGAGGCCGCCGGAGACGGAAGCCTGCGTGTAATCCCGGGCGAAGAGGGTCATCGTTGCGCCGTTCTGGTGGAAGGCCATCCAGAAGAAAATGACGACGGCGAAAACGAAGAGCAGGGCTGTGACGCGGCTCTTGGTCTGTGCCGGAGTAAGTTCGGCGACAGGAGCGGAGCTGGCAGCGGCGGCCTGCTTGGCATTGACGTCGGCGTGCTTGAACCAGTTGCGGCATCCGAAATAGATGAGCACGGAAAGAATCAGGGAAACGCAGGCGACCGCGAATCCGTAGTTATACGCTCCGGAAAGCTTTTCGATATAAAGCTGGCAGAACTGGGTGAGGTCGGTTCCCGCCATGGCCGGCATGTTGGTGGCGATGGCCTGGGTGAGCGTGTCCTGGTTGGCCGCCGAAATGGTTCCGCCGAGGAACTGATGGGCCAGCGCAGGGATTTCCTTGACATAGACCAGTCCGGCTTTTCCGAGGAAATGGTTGGTGACCGCTTTCGCCATGGAGGGCGCGAACATGGCGCCGATGTTGATGGCCATGTAGAACAAACTGAAGGCAGCGTCCCGCTTGGCGGAATATTTCGGATCGTCATACAGGTTGCCGACCATTACCTGGAGGTTCCCTTTGAAAAGACCCGTTCCGGCTGCGATGAGTGCCAGTGCACCGAACATCAGGATTTTTCCCGCAGTGTCCGGCGCTGTCGGGATGGCCAGGCACAGATAACCGCAGAACATGACGGCAATGCCGATGGTCACACATTTCCCGTATCCGATCTTGTCGGCCAGGATACCGCCGAGCAGGGGCATGAAGTAAACGCCTGCCAGGAAGATGGAATAAATCTGAGTCGCCGTGGCGGCGCTGAAACCGAACTTCGCCTGGATGAACAGGAGGAAGATGGCGAGCATGGTGTAGTACCCGAAGCGCTCACCCGTATTGGCCAGGGCGAGGGCAAAGAGTCCTTTAGGCTGTCCTTTGAACATAGAGATATAGGTTTAAATAGTTGAATTTCCGAAAACCGATAATTCCATTATACAAATATACGAAACTCTTTTGAATTATCTGATGTGGAGCGGTTCATGAAAAAATGGTATATTTGAAAAAAATAGCCCGTTATGAAGAAACTCTCCATCCTGCTTGTTTGTATGGGCTTGTGCCTGCATGCGTTTGCGCAGGAGATTCCTTCGTATATCCTGCCCGAGGATCAGTATGATTTTGCGGGTACAGACGCCCTGGAGCGCATCACGGCGCTGAGCCGGGACATGGCGCAGGGGAAGGATCCGTCCTTTGCAGCGGTTTCCTCGATTTTCCCGCATTATATGGATTATCCGAAAGCCCTGGTCGGCATCAAGGAGCACCATGGCCGTTTCCTGACCTCCTGGGACGGGGCCGTCATTTTCCCGCCCCACTATCTTTCCTTCGAGGTTTGGGAAGAGGGTACTTTCTCGCAGATGCGCATTGAACCGGTTCCGTTCTCCAGTACGGAGGTGGAAAAACGGGGGGAATCGCTGGAGGGAGACTGGCTTCCGGTGGTCAGCCGCAAGTTTTCGTACCATGCGGTTGACTACGACCAGACGGTCATGGCTGTGTCCCAGGAATTTGATACGGATAAACCGCTGATTGCCTGGGTGCGGATGAAGGTGACCAACCGTTCCGCCCGGAAAAAGACCCAGGAACTCTCCATCCATTTCCAAGGAACCGGAAGCCGCCCGTCCACACAGATCTGGGCCACATCCGGCCGGGTCATCGTGCACAGTCCGATGCTGCTGCGGCAGGATGCGCACAGGATTCTCAATGAAAATGGGGATGCCGTCCTGTGGAGCAACCGGAGCGACGGGTATTTTGGGGAGAACCGCCTGTCATTTCGGTTGACGCTGCCTCCGGAGACTTCGGATACCCTGTATTTCTGCATTCCTTTCGAGCCGGTGTCGAAAAAAAGCGCCGCTCTGATCGGGGACGGAGAATATGATGCTACCTTCTTGGCTGTCAAGGATTATTGGACCGGGATCCTGGAGGGGGGCATGCTGATCGATGTCCCGGAGAAAGCGGTGAATGACGCGTATCGGACCTGGCTGGAAAACAATTTCCTGCTGGTTCAGGAAGACAAGCTCCGCCTGACTTACAAGACGATTGACGCCCCGTTCTTCTACGAGGGAATTTTCGGATATGCTGCGGCCATGTATCTGAATACCATCACGACAGCCGGGTTCTTCGGGGAAGCGAAAAAATGTGCCGACATGTTCCTGAAGCTGCAGCGGCCGGACGGCAGTATATCGGGTGTGAACCGGAGCAATTCCATTATTCCTCACCAGCATGGGGCGATCCTGTACGCCATCAGCCAGATTTACCGGATGGGGCGGGACGAAGCCTGGTTTGCCAGTATAGTGCCTGACCTGGTCCGGGGATGCGACTGGATCATCACCCAGCGGAAGAGCAACCCTGCGGGTGTGCGCGACATCGGCTATGGCCTGCTCCCGAAGATGCGGTCCAATGTGGATAACGGGGATGGCACCCAGGAATACTGCGGAAATGCCTGGTGCTGGGCCGGAATGAACGAGGTCGGGCTGGCGCTGTCGGAAATGGGCGGTTCCTATGCCCGGGAGGGAAGGCGGCTCCTGCGGGAAGCCCAGACGTACCGGGCGGATATCCTTGCGTCGATGGACAAGGCGGCCGTCGAGCGGGACGGCGTTCGGTTCATTCCGCTGGATATTGCCGTCCGGGAACCGTATCCCTATGCCATGACGAATACTGAATCGTACTATTATACAATGATTTCCAGTCGGATGCTGGAGTCGATGATTTTCGACCGGGACGATCCCCGGATGGAAGCCTTTACGAATTATTTCGAGCATTATAAGGGCATTATCCTGGGACTCTGCCGGCAGAAATCCGCGAACAAACTGGGATATACGGCCCACTTCAGCGCCGGGTACGGGATTTCCAACCTGCGGATGGGGAAGCTGGACCGGTCGCTCCTCAATTTCTACAGCATGTTCTCTTATGGCCAGGCCAGGAACCTGTATGCGACGCAGGAACATGACAATTTCCGGCTCGGGAAAAACGATTCGTGGTACTATGCCCGGCAGCCCCACCTGCATTCGACATCCGAATTGCTCCGGGTTACCACCAAGATGCTGATCTATGAGGAGCGGAACGCGATCTGCCTTGCCTTCGGCATCCCCCGGGCCTGGCTGGAAGACGGAAAGAGCGTCGCGGTCAAGCGTGCGCAGACGTGCTTCGGCCCGGTTTCCTTCCGCATCGATTCCCGGGTGGCCACCGGGAAAATGCATGTCCGGGTGGAGCATCAGCCGGGCGGCGGGACGCCGCATACCATCCTGCTCAAGTTGCGCCATCCTGACGGAAAACCCATTTCCAAGGTGGAAATCGACGGCCGGAAATGGTCGGACTTCGGCCCGGAAACCGTCATGCTGCCTGCCGGGACGACGGGATCTGACATTGCGGTCTCATTTTAAGAAGCTGTTTGAAAATAATCGTTCTTGTTTCTTTCGCGGCCTTTCCGGCCATTTTCTCCTTTGTCATCAGTCACGTAGCTACGGCTACGCTCCTTCTT
>CADBPH010000162.1 GCA_902796455.1 uncultured Bacteroidia bacterium | reverse complement strand
CGCCCTTATCCTGCCGGGACGGTTT
Organism: uncultured Bacteroidia bacterium; assembly: GCA_902796455.1. Lineage (GTDB taxonomy): Bacteria > Bacteroidota > Bacteroidia > Bacteroidales > UBA932 > Cryptobacteroides. The sequence goes on along the minus strand of CADBPH010000162.1, from coordinate 7,768 downwards.
TCAATGGTTTCAAGAATGTCGCATTGTTCTCGGAACATACCTGGGGGGCATCTGCGAGCGGCCATGAACCGGATTCGCCGTTTACGATAGACCTTTGGAACGGGAAAAAAGCGTATTGTGACAGTGCGGATTATTATTCCCGGGCCTTGTGGCGGGAAGCGGTTTCTCCTTTGGAAGGGGAAGGGCCATACGTCCAGGTGGTGAACACGAACCTGTGGCCGCGTACGGATGTGGTTCGCGTAAATAATGGCTTGGACGGCAAGTCGCTCCAGGATGCGGCTGGCCGCATCCTTCCGGTCCAGAAGCTGTCCGACGGGTCTTATGTATTTATTGCAGAAGATGTTCCGCCGATGTCCTCCGCCGTATACAAGATTGTGGCTACGCCGGAAAACAGCCATTTCAAGTCCATGGTCACTTCTCCGGCCACCCTGTCCAACGGAATGATTGCGGTATCGGTGGATCCCGCCAAGGGGACGATTCAGTCTTTCCGCAAGTGCGGGGAGGATTTCGAATATGCCGACGAGGATGGGCTGAATGATTATCTCTATACAGAGCGGATTGCCAAGAATCCACGCGGCGCCGGTGCCGTGAAGGAAATACGCGTGCTGGAGGACGGGCCGGTAGCTGCGACTTTGCAGATTGTGTCCGAGGCTCCGGGATGCGATGCCCTGACGCGGGAAGTGACCCTTTGGCGCGGGTTGGACAAGGTGGGAATCCGGAATATCCTGGACAAGCAGGATATCCGTTCTTTCGAAAATGTCCGTTTTGTGTTTCCATTCCATTTCCCGCATCCGGATATCTCCATGGACTTGGCCATGAGTGAGGTGCATCCGGAACGGGAGCAGTTGGCCGGCGTCAACAAGCACTATTATTCTTTGCAGAACGGATTGACTGTCGGCGATTTGGAGCACATGGTCTGCATGACCAGCATCGATGCTCCGTTTGTGGAATTCGGTTCTCCTTCGGGAGAGGACTACCGCTTGAACCCGCGCTATGGCTATGGGTGGTGGAGTATGGCCCAGATCTCTCCCCGTGTTTATTCCTGGGTCATGACCAATACCTGGCGGACCAATTACAAAGCCTCGCAGGGCGGGCGTGCCGTTTTTCGATACACGCTGCAGCCGGTTCCACCCTTCTTCTCCGGACTGAAGAAGCGGGGCCTGGAGGAGGAACAGCCACTGATCGGCCTGTGCAGTCCGTCTGACGGACCGGTTGAGCCGTTGTTTACACTTCGGGGTCATCACGAGATTGCTGTAAGCGCGGTGTTCCCTTCCGTGGACGGAACCGGTTGGATTGTCCGTCTGCAGAATTTGTGGAACCGTCCGGTCCGGACGGGATTCTGCTGGGGCCGGATCCGGGGAACGAAGGTGGTGCGCCACGGCTGGCGTCGTTCGGGCGAACCGGTCAACCCGGAGGACTTTTGGCTGCAACCCTATGAATATGAGGAATTCAAGATTGAGACAACACAATAACCTATTATAACCAACTGTAATCTCAAAATGAAAAGGAGTATGAAAGTATTGACTCACTTGTCAAATCTATTCAAGATTTGCCTGTGCGTATTCCTCCTGTCAGCAGGATGGAATGCACGCGCGCAGAGTGGACCTTTCACTGTCTCCGGAACGATCGTTGACAAAAACAAGGTGCCGGTTATCGGCGCCGGTGTCGTCGATCAGAAGACAGGGAAAGGAACGGTGACAGATGTCGCCGGTAATTTCTCAATCCAGGCTGCCCCTGGCGACGTTTTCCTCGTCAGCAGCATCGGTTATGAGAACATGACCTTTACGGTGGAACCGGGCCGGAAGGTGTATGACCTCGTCATGGCCGAGAATGCACTCGAACTGGATGAATTGGTCGTGGTCGGTTACGCTGTCCAGAAAAAGACGACGCTCTCCGGCGCCGTTTCCTCGGTCGCTAACCGGGACATCATCACCACGAAGAACGAAAACGTCCAGAACATGCTGACCGGTAAGGTTTCCGGTCTGCGTGTCGTCCAGAACACCTCGGAACCGGGCCAGTTCAATACGAGCATGGATATCCGCGGCTTCGGCGCCCCTTTGATTATTATCGACGGCGTGCAGCGTGGAAACATGGCCCGTCTGGATTCTGAGGATATCGAGAGCATTTCCGTCCTGAAGGACGCTTCCGCTGCGATTTATGGCGTCCAGGCTGCTAACGGTGTCATTCTGATCACGACCAAGAAAGGCCGTAACAGCGATGCGGTGATTTCGTATAACGGTTCCGTGACCTTCCAGCGTCCTTCCAACTTCCCGGAATTGACCGGCGCGGTTGACTGGATGACCCTGTATAATGAGCGGTCTGCCCACAATGTGGATAATCAAGGAGTGGTTTCTTACCCCGATGCGACCATTGATGAGTATCGGACAGGGGTTAAGCAAAGCACCAACTGGCTGAAGGAGGTTTACCGCGCGGTGGCCCCCCAGACCCAGCATAACTTGAATATCAATGGCGGAAATGACCGGGTAACCTATTATGCCAGTTTGGGTTATCAATACCAGGGATCTTTCCTGCAGACCGATGCGATCAACTATACCAAATATACGCTCCGGTCCAATGTCTCTGCAAAGATTGCCAAGAACCTGCGCTTTGACCTGAATCTGGCAGGTACGCTTGACGAGCGCGACCAGCCGTCTTACGGGGCTTATGACATCGTCCGCGGGGCCTGGCTGATGCAGCCGATGGACCAGGTATGGTACGACGAGGAAGCGGCAAAATATTGGCAGCCGACAAACGGCGGTCTTCAGAACCCGGTTGCCATGATGCAGACGGATCTGGTCGGCTATATTGCGTACAAGTCCAAATGGGCGCAGACGAATGCCTCCCTCCGGTATGATATTCCGTTCGTTCCCGGCCTGTATGTCAAGGGAATGTACAGCTATGACACGACGATTCAGGACAACAAGCAGTTCTCTCGGGCTTATCACCTGTATACCGCCGGCGGTGCAGAGGTGACCTGGCTTCGCCAGACCCAGGCCGATTACAAGATTCTGCGGAATTATTACACGGCGGACCATACGATGTGGCAGACGCAACTTGGTTATGACCATACGTTCGGCAAGCACAGTGTCAGCGCATTCGTCCTGTACGAGGATACCCATAACAAAGGAGACAACTTCCGGGCATCCCGCCAGCTGCTTCTTCCGATCGAGCAGTTGTTTGCCGGTATCGTAACGGATCAGGAAGGAACCCAGTCCTCTTCGTCCGGCTCGCTGTATGATTACTCCCGGAATTCCTATGTCGGCCGCGTCAATTACAACTATGCCGAGAAATACATGGCAGAATTCGCTTTCCGCTATGACGGTTCATCCCGCTTCCCGGAAAAATCCCGTTGGGGCTTCTTCCCTTCGGGTTCCGCCGCATGGCGCATCGGGGAAGAGAACTTCTGGAAAGAATCTGCACTGAACTTTATCAATGAGTTCAAGATCCGGGCATCTTACGGTGTGATGGGTGACGACAGCGTCTTGAATTACCAGTTCATCACCGGTTATACCTATCCGGCTTCCGGCTCTGCGGCCGGGCTTCCTGCCGGCAGTGTCTTTAACGGCCAGTTCGTGAATGGCACGACGGATAAGGGTATTGCCAATACGGGAATTACCTGGTATACCGTCGAAACGACGAATCTCGGTATTGATCTGGAAGCATGGGACGGCTTGCTCGGCTTCTCCGCCGACGTGTTCCGGCGTTATCGCAAAGGCCTGTTGGCGACCCGTCTGGGCAGCCTTCCGGGCAGCGTCGGCGCCTCTTTGCCGCAGGAGAACCTGAACAGCGACATGAACCAGGGTTTCGAATTTGAAATCTCCCATAACAACCATATCGGGGACTTCTATTACCAGATTAAAGGGAACTGGTCCTTTACCCGTGCCAAGACGGTTTATCATGAAATGGCAGAGCAAGGGAACTCTTACTTGAACTGGCGCAACGGGACCAACAACCGTTACAACAGCATCTGGTGGGGTTACGGTGCCGCCGGCCGGATTGAAAACTGGGATGAAATCTACCATAATCCGGTCTATATCGGCCGTGGATCCGTGCTGGGAGACTATGAATACGAAGACTGGAACGGTGATGGCTGGATCAACGATCTGGATGTCCATCCGATCGCGCTCCAGGGCAATGTCCCGCTGGTGAACTTCGGTTTGACGCTGAGCGGCCAATGGAAAGGGTTCGACTTGTCCATGCTCTTCCAGGGCGCCAGCCGCCGTTATGTGACTCCGGGCGAATTCATGTATCAGCCGCTGTGGGCAGACACGAATGCCATCACTCAATTCCTGGACCGCTGGCATCCAACCGAGGTCGGCGCGAATCCTTATGACCCCGCTACAACCTGGACGAAAGGCTATTACGCCATGACTGGCACAAGCCCCAATGCGAACTCCATGCACAATATTCAGAATGCGGCTTATGTCCGTCTGAAAAACCTGGAACTTGGCTATTCCCTGCCCAAAAAACTTCTCCGGGCAGTCAACATGCAGGGCTTCCGCATCTATGTCAGCACTTATAACTTGCTGACTTTCTCTCCGCTGAAGTATCAGGATCCTGAATTCCTGTCCTCAGCCAGCTACGGATACAATTATCCGATCAATAAGACCGTCACATTCGGTGTCAATGTCAAATTCTAACAGAACTGGAATTATGAAACTGTCTAAATACATTTTATTGTTGCTCGGTGCCGGTCTCTTCTTCTCTTGTTCAGACATGGACATCCCTCCGATGAATATCGTCGGCGAGAAAGAGATTTTCGGCAGCAAGGAAGGTATGACCGCCTATGTGGCGCGGATGTACAGTACACTTCCGATCGAGGATTTCAAATACTATCATGCACAAAGCGGCCTGTTCAATTACAGCGGTACTGCCTATAAACAGCAGAGCTGCCTGACCGGAGAAGCAATCGGCCGCGATACGCCGGGAGCGGAAATGGAAAACGCCTCCTTCTGGGATGATCCTTTCAAGCAAATCCGTGCGGCAAACAAACTGCTGGAGACACTTCCCAAATATGAATCCCAGTTTACGGTCGCAGATTATAAGACCTATCTGGGAGAAGCGTATTTCTGCAGGGCTTATATTTACTATGCGTTGGTCAAACGTTACGGTGGGGTTCCGCTTTTGGATCATGTCGTCGATTATCCGGCTTCCGTTGATCTGGAAGGGACGCAGGTCCCCCGGAATTCCGAGGAAGAAATCTGGGATTTCATCGGAGAAGACCTGGATAAGGCCTATGAACTGCTTCCGGAATCCAACCAGAAAGGCCGGATTAATAAGTATGGCGCAGCGGCTTTCAAGTCCCGTGCGATGCTCCATGCCGGCTCGATTGCCAAATACAATACGGTGAACGAGGTCTATAATGGAGTCCGCATCTGCGGGATTCCTTCCGCGAAAGCGGCAACCTATTTCAAGGCCGCCTATGATGCTTCCCTCTTGGTGGACGGCGGTTCTTACAGCCTGTACAAAGGCAAATGGAAAGCAGGCGACCGGGCGGCCATCGCAGAAAACTTCGGGGCCATATTTACTCAGGACACGCCAGAGACGATATTTGCACGTTACTATTCGAGTCCCAATGCGGTACATGCTTTTGACGACAGTGCGCAGCCGCAGCAGACTTCGACCGGCAACAACAATTCTGAAATCAATCCGACCCTCGACTTTGTCGAAATGTTCGATGGCCTCGAGAAAGATGCGAACGGGCACCTGAAGTGCTTTGACGACCAGGGTCATTACCGCCTGTTCTCGACGCCTTATGAGATTTTCAAAAACTGTGAACCCCGTTTGGAAGCAACGGTCATCCTGCCGCACAGCAAGTTCAAAGGGCAGACGATTGACCTCCATTACGGCATCTGGCTCGGCCAGAGCGCTGCAACCATGGGACCGCTTCTGACCGAAGGGGAGAATTTCTCGCAGAATTATACGGCCAAGTATCCGGCAGCAACGTCCAATCTCCGGACAACCGGCGGTGCCGCCAACTTGACGCTCCCTGACGGCCGGGTCATGCCCATTGCCGGTGCTTCCGGCGTCTATAATGGATGGAACTTCGGAGGTATCAGTGGTTTCTATCTGCGCAAGTACTTGAATCCGACAGCCGGGAGCAACAATACCGGTAGCGTTTCAACGCAGCCGTGGATCGAAATCCGTTATGCTGAAGTCCTCCTGAACCGGGCTGAAGCCGCCGTTGAAATGGGCTCGAACCTGAATGAGGCATTCAAATGCATCAATCAGATCCGTGAGCGTGCCGGCGCAGACCTGCTTGCCTCCCAGGGTGACCTGACCATTGATGTGGTGCGCAAGGAAAGGAGGAAAGAATTGGCATTTGAAGGAAAAACGTATTGGGACCTGCGCCGCTGGCGGATCATCCACCAGGAGCAGAATAATACGAAGTGGAGGACGCTTTCCCAGTTCTATTCTTATGTGGACGACAAGTACTTCCTGGATCCGAAATACCAGGAGACCCGGGTCTACAATTACATCTACACGTTCAACCAGAACGGCTATTATCAGCAGATTCCCGGAAACGAAATTACGCGGAATCCAAACTGCAAGCAGAATCCTGGTTATTAATCCATAGGAGAAATAATGATGAAAAGAATCAATATAGCACTGATTGTCCTGGCTGCCTCTGCCCTGCTGTCGTCCTGCATCAAGGATAACTATGCGGCGCCGGCAGAGACGTTCAAAGGCGCTTTCGTTGAGAAAGGGACCGGCGTTCCCTTCCAGACGGCTATCGGAAATACGGGTGTCCGCATCCGCATGATGGAATACAGCTGGAGTGAAACGCCCCAGCCGTATGACATGCATGTCAAGCAAGACGGTACATTCCAGAATACAAAAGTATTCAAGGGCCAGTATGGTGTTACTCCTGAAGGCGCATTTGTCCCGCTGAAGGAAGAAGTCATCGACATCAAAGGAACCGTTGAGAAGACGTATGAAGTGGAACCGTTGCTGAAACTGGAATGGGTCGGTTCTCCCGTCGTGAATGCGGACGGTACCGTATCCGTCCAGGTGAAGGTTACCCGGGGTACCTCGAATCCGGATTACCAGCAAGCGGTTGAGAAGGGCTGGCTGTTTGTCAGCGAGACGGATTACGTCGGGGATTTCAGTTACTCCCCGAATTATTCGACTCGTCTTTCCGCCGCGGAAATACCTTTGGGACAAACGATAACGGTCAAAACTGGTTATCCGAACGGAACTTCGGGAGCAGCGATTGCTTTCCCGAAATACCAACGGAAGTATTTCCTCCGTTTCGCTGCAAAGACCACTGTGAATTTCAGCAATACAGAGCGTTACAACTACACTCCGATTGTTGAGGTGACCACGGGCCGGTAATAAAGTATGTTCGCTGGGTCCGGCCTGTGTTGTCCGATGGAGCCTAGGTGGCATGGGCCGGAAACAGCATGATTCAGAGAATGAAATCCAACTATGCAATCGGGATCGATGTAGGCGGGACGCATCTTTGTTCCGCCGTGGTCGATCTCCTGGGGAGAGAATTGTGTTCGGTGCCGGTGACTACGCCGATGGACAGCAAGTCGCCGGTCACGGAGATTCTGTCCTGTTTTGCCGGCAATATCGCCGCTACCGTCCGTGCATTCGGACAGCCGGTGGATAAAATTGCCATGGCGTTCCCGGGGCCGTTCGAATACATCCGCGGGATCTCCTTAATCCGCGGGGTGGACAAGTTCGAATCCCTGTATGGACTGAATGTCGCTGAATCCGTCCGGGCTCTTTTGCCGGAAGGAATGGCGGAAGCCGAATTCCGCTT
>CADBPH010000161.1 GCA_902796455.1 uncultured Bacteroidia bacterium | reverse complement strand
CTCATGTGTTCGGCCGAGGCTGCCCGAACCTGCGGCGAACTGTTCCCGGAAGCGGTGTATGTCGATTACACCGATCCGGGTTATACGCTCTTCAAGAAGGTGTATGACCGGATCCGCGACTGGGAGGCTACGTGCGGCAGCCAGCCTCAGGTCATCTTCCTGCAGAATCACGGGGTATTTGTCGGGGCGGACACCCCCGGGGAGATCGAAGCGATTTATGACGATATTTTCGCCCGTCTTTCCGCTGTGGCCGGCACGCTGCCGCAAGGGGAAAGCGCCCCCGGGGAACAGGTCACGGAAATCCTTCCTGCCATCCGGGCCATTCTGTCACGGGGCGGTCGCGGCTTGAAAACCCTCCAGGTTACACGGAATGCCTTGGTGGATAAATTCCTGGAAGATCCGGCCCCGGTTTCCCTCCCGTTCACGCCCGACATGATCGTCTATTGCAAGCGGGAATATGTCGTGCTGCAGTCGGACCGGCCGGTCGAGGAGGCGGAAGAGAAAATCGAGGCTTTTGCCGCCCGTTGGGGATATCTTCCTAAAGTCTTGCTGATTAAAGGAATTGGTCTTGTCGCAGTCGGAGATCATGCCCGGGGCGCCCAGATCATTACGGATGTGTTCCTGGATGCCATGAAAACTGCCTGCTATGCAGAACATTTCGGCGGTGCGCACGGCATGGAACGCCCGTGGATAGACTTTATCGACAGTTGGGAAGTGGAAAACTACCGGCGCAAGGTCGCTGCGGGGGCTGCTTCCGGCCGCGTGGAAGGGCGGACCGTCATTGTGACGGGTGCGGCCCAGGGGTTCGGCGAGGGGATCGCCCGCCTGTTGATGGAACAGGGCGCGAATATCGTCGTCGCGGACCTGAACGAAGCAACCGGTACGCAGACGGCGGCCTCTTTCAATGTCCCGGGGCGGAACAACCGGGCTATCTTCGTGAAAACCAACGTTTCAGATATGGACAGCCTGCAGCATCTCATGCGCGAGACCATCCTGCATTTTGGCGGTCTGGATCTGTTTGTCAGTAACGCGGGGGTCGTCCGTGCCGGAGATTTGGAAGCCATGACGCCGGAGAACTTCGATTTTGTGACGAAGATCAACTATACCGGCTTCTTCTATTGCGCAAAGGTCGCTTCCCATATCATGAAACTGCAGACGGCAAGGGATCCGGAGTATTTCGCGGATATCGTCCAGGTGAATTCCAAGAGCGGGCTGCGCGGCTCGAAAGCGAATTTCGCTTATGCCGGCGGCAAGTTCGGCGGAGTGGGGCTGACGCAGTCCTTCGCCTTGGAACTGGCTCCGTACCGGATCAAGGTGAATGCCGTTTGTCCCGGCAATTACTATGACGGCCCGTTGTGGAGCAATCCTGAGAACGGCCTGTTTGTCCAGTATCTGGCGGCCGGGAAGGTGCCGGGTGCCAAGACGGTTCAGGACGTGAAGGAGTATTACCTGTCCCAGGTACCTATGCGAAAGGGGTGTACGCCGGCGGATGTGACCAAGGCCATTCTGTATGCGGTGGAACAGACCGGGGAGACGGGGCAGGCGATTCCCGTCACGGGCGGCCAGGTCATGCTGGCTTAAGGAACGAGTTGGATTCTTAAATTGAAACGATATGAAAACCAGGGCAGTACGTTTATATGGAAAAGAAGACCTCCGGTTGGAGGAATTCGAACTTCCCCGGATCCGGGAAGATGAAATCCTGGCCAAAGTGGTGAGTGACAGCATCTGCATGTCGTCCTACAAGGCGGTTCATCAGGCGGAGACGCACAAACGGGTGCCGCGGGACATTGCGCAGCATCCGGTGATCATCGGGCATGAGTTTGCCGGAGAAATCCTGGAAGTCGGGGCAAAGTGGAAAGACGCCTTCGCTCCCGGAGACAAATTCTCGATTCAGCCGGCGATGAACTTTGCCGGAGGCCCGGTGGGCTTGTACAGTGCGCCCGGGTATTCGTATCCGAATATCGGCGGGGACGCCACCTATGTCATCATCCCCGATGAGGTGATGTCGTGCGGCTGCCTGCTCCCGTATCGGGGAGAAGGCTTTTATCCGGCCTCGCTGAGTGAACCGCTTTCATGCGTCATCGGCGCGATGCATGCCAATTATCATACGCATCCGGGAAGTTATGTCCATGAAATGGAAATCCGGCAGGGAGGGAAAATGGCCCTGCTGGCCGGCGTCGGCCCGATGGGACTGGCGGCCATCAATTATGTGCTGCACCGTCCCGACCGTCATCCCGCTCTCCTGGTCGTGACGGACATCGACCAGCAGCGCCTGGACCGGGCAGCTTCCCTGTATACAGTGGAAGAAGCTGCCAGTCATGGGATTACGTTGAAATATATCAATACGGGTGCGGTAGAGAATCCGGTGGCCCTGTTGCGGGAGCTTTCTGACGGAACGGGCTATGACGATGTCTTTTGCTTTGCGCCGGTTCCTGCGGTCGTGGAGCAGGCGGACGATATCCTGGCCTTTGACGGATGTCTGAATTTCTTTGCCGGTCCATCCCGGGCTCCGTTCAAGGCCCCGTTCAATTTTTACAATGTCCATTACAATGCCACCCATGTGGTCGGGACGAGCGGCGGCAATACCGAAGATATGAAAGAAGCGCTCCGGATGATGTCTGACGGCCTTGATCCGGCCGGCTTGATCACCCATGTCGGCGGGCTGGATGCCGTTGTCGAAACGACGCTGAACCTGCCGGCTGTCCCTGGTGGCAAAAAGTTGATTTACACGCATGTGGATATGCCGCTGACGGCGATTTCCGATTTTGCGGAAAAAGGGGAGGAGCATCCGGTGTATGCCCGTCTCGCAGCAATCTGCCAGGCCCATGGCGGCCTCTGGAGCGTAGAGGCGGAGACCTACTTGCTTTCCCATGCGGATGAATTGAAAGACAGATAACATGAAACGGCGTGTCCCATTCCTTGCCGCGGCCCTGTTCGCAGGCCTGGCCTGTGCCTGTGCCCATGATTTCCCTGCAGATGTTTCCCTTGTGCGGGAGACTGCTTTTACCGGCCGGGG
>CADBPH010000160.1 GCA_902796455.1 uncultured Bacteroidia bacterium | reverse complement strand
TATCATTTCAATCTTCCCCATGAGACGCTCGCATATGGCCACCTCGAGTATGAGCGTGTCTTTGCCAGCCCGGACATTGATTTCTTCATCGCTCCGGGATCTTATTTCAACCGGGGAATCGGAGCCGGGACCAACTCCGAGGCGATGTTCCAGACGGCTTTGCTCAACGGGAAGCAGTTCCTGCATGAGATCGATTTCACGCCGCACGATTACCCGACGCGGAAAGCCGGATGGAAAACCGAGGCAGATGACATCGCCGGCAATACAAGGGAGGCGTGTTATGCCCTCATCAACCATATCTCTTCCTGGTGGTTCGACATGTGGGGCGGATTCTATGACAATCCGCGCCTGCGCGAACGCATCGGCCTGATGGAAAAGCTTCAGGAGAGGTTCCGGAGCGACCGCTCTCCATCCGCCGCGCAGGTCCTGCTCGTCGGTGATCCGAAGAGCATGTATTTTATCCGGAACAACGATCCGCTGGTACGCCTGGGCGCGGAACCTGTCCGGAACCAGCTTTCCCTGATCGGCGCCCCGTATGAGTGTTGCTCCTTCTCGGATCTGGAGCGGATCGACCTGTCCCGTTACAAAGTCATCCTGCTGCCGCAGCTGTTCTATATCGATGAGGCCAGGGCGAAGTTTCTTCAGGAAAAAGTCTGCCGGGACGGGAGGACTATCCTTTTCGCCTATGCGCCAGGTATTTGCGATGGCAAGACCCTGGATCCGGAACGGGTTCGCGCCTGGGCGGGCGTTCCTTTCGTCAGCGGGCGGCAGGGAATCACGGAGACGGCCATGGACGGATGGAAATCCGTTTATTCCTACAGGACGGAAGATTTTACGACAGAGACACTCCGGGATATCTGCCGGCGGGCCGGCGTCCATTTCTACGTGGATGACTGTACCCCGGTTTTCGCGAACGAACGGCTGCTTTCAATCCATTGCAAGGAGGGCGGGCTCCGGACGGTGTATCTCCCGAACAAAGCCTCCAAAGTCGTTGACTTGCTTTCCGGCGAGGTCGTTGCCAAGCGGAAGAAAGCCTTTCAGGTCGAATTCGCTTCTCCCGACACCCGTTTATATGAAATCATTCCGTAGAAGCTGTTTTTCTTTGAGCCGGGCGTAAGCGAGGGGGGTGTTTTCTCTCCCGATGTTGCGGATAAAGAATAATTTCCGTAACTTGCCGCACTTTGTATGCACAGCAGTTTTTTCAATCAATATTAAACAGTTTCTAAAACCTGAATCTGAACACATGAACAAGCAACTAAAACTTGCCGCAGTTACCGTAAGCCTTCTGTTTACCGCGCTCGCGGGTTTCGCCCAGAATTACAGTACGGGATATTTCCAGAATGGATATATGTACAAATACCGCCTGAACCCGGCTTTCGCCAATGATAAAGGGTTCCTGGGCCTGGCCATCGGCAATGTCGGGGTTTCCTTCGACGGAAATGTGAATCCGAGCAATTATATCTACAAGAATCCGGATCCGACTGCATCCAGTGACAGCTGGGTCTCCTTCCAGGATCCATCCGTTTCCGCCGATGCGTTCGAGAAATCCATCCACTCGTTCAATGCCGAGCATGCGGATGTGAACGTAGACCTGCTGGCTTTCGGTTTCCGTGCGGGCGAATCCACGTATGTGACATTCGATTTGTCGGCCAAGTCTTCGACAGCCCTTGGGATGCCCAAGGATGCCCTTTCTTTTATGAAAAGAGGTGTCGGCGGTTCCTATGACATGTCCGGCATGTATGGCATTACCTCGAACTACGTAGAACTCGCTGTCGGCTTTTCGACGGACATCAATGAGAAGGTCCGCGTCGGTGCGCGGATCAAAGGGCTGGCCGGTGCCGGATTCGGCAAGTTCAGGACGCCGTCCCTTAAGATGGACGGAGAGGGCCGGATCCATGCTTCCGGTGAACTGGCAGCTTCGGCGCTCGGCTTGAAATATTCAAGCGAGGGCGGTCGGGTGCGGCTTTCTTCCCTTGAATTCGGGGAGATTGCCAACGCGCGTCCCACCGGTTTCGGCGCAGCGCTGGACCTGGGTTTCGCCTGGGATGTCATGGATGGACTGACGGTTTCGGGCGCGTTGCTGGACCTGGGTGGAATCAATTGGAAACGAGACGTATACGCAACCATTCCGGAAGGGGAGTATGTCTATGATACAGATGCGGCGACGCCCCAGGAAGGGGACGAAGTCCTGAATGATATGGACGACGTGCTCCAGTTTGTCTCGCAGAATGCGTCAGGCGCATTCGAGCGTTTGACGATGACGGCCCGCCTGGGTGCGGAGTATAAGATGCCATTCTATGACAAGATGTCCGTCGGTCTGCTCGGGACCTTCCAATCCGCTGCGTATTATTCCCTTGCGGAAGCGCGGGCTTCTTTGAACATCGCCCCTGTCCCGTGGATCGG
>CADBPH010000159.1 GCA_902796455.1 uncultured Bacteroidia bacterium | reverse complement strand
TCCGTGCCCATGGAAGCGTTGGAAGAGGAAGCGCGCCGCCTGGCCGCTTCCGGAGTGTGGGAACTGATCCTGATTGCGCAGGATACGACTTATTATGGCCTCGACCTGTATCACCGGCGCGCACTGGCGGAATTGCTCCGCCGCCTGTCCGGGGTCGAGGGAATCCGGCGGATCCGGATCCATTATTCCTATCCCGCTGATTTTCCGGAAGATGTACTCGATGAGATGAATGCCAATCCGAAGGTGTGCCGCTATATGGACATCCCGCTCCAACACGTGGCGGACAAGGTCCTGGCCAATATGCACCGCGGGGTGGACGGGGCGTGGACCCGGGCGCTGATCGGAAAAATGCGTGAGCGGGTTCCCGGAATTGTCCTGCGGACGACCCTGATTGTCGGGCATCCGGGAGAAGGCCGCCGGGAATTCCTGGAACTGATGGATTTCGTGCGCCAGATGCAGTTCGAGCGCCTGGGGGCATTTACCTATTCAGAGGAAGAAGGAACCTACGGTGCAGCCCATCTGAAGGACTCCGTGACAAAAAAGACGAAGCAATCCCGGCTTTCCGAGCTGATGTCTTTGCAGAGTGGTATATCATTTGCTTACAATCAGTCCCGGGTCGGGTCGGAAACCGAAGTACTCGTGGACGCGTGGTCCGGGGATACCCTGGTTTGCCGGAGTGAATTCGAAAGTCCCGAAGTGGACGGGGAGATTCTCGTACCGTTCGACCCGCAGGCGATGGGCTGTGCCCGGGCATCCGGGATGGTGGGTCGATTTATCCGCGTGAAGATTACCGGTGCGGACGAGTATGATCTGGCCGGTGAATACATAAGTGATTGAAATTTCGCATGATGCGAAAGATAACAAGTGATTCGTTATGAGACGTTTTTCTGGAATATTCCTGTTGGGTCTGCTCGCATGCGGCTTGTCTTCCTGCGATCCCCAAGCCTTTACGATGAACATTGAAATGCGCCAGAAGTCCACTTCCGGACTGGATCTCGGCCGCAAGACGATGGCTGTGGTTTATCTGGAAAGCCCCTCGGGTGTGGACAGCGTGTTCAACGCATCGGTGGCGAACGGATTTGCCGAAGCCCTGGAACGGGACTATTTTGCCGGGAATACCGAAGTCGGCGTCTTCCGGATGCCCAAGCGGGAAAAGGCGGATTATTCCTCGAAGGATACGCTGGTGAACCTGGTCATGGATACCGGCAGCGATGTGGTCTTCCTGTTTGATACGCCGAAATTCGGCCAAGTGTCGCTCTCTCCGAGGGAGTCCTCCGGCATTGCGGCGGCCGATTCGTCTCAGCTGGTCTATGCCTCTTTCCCGTACAGCATCAATCTGTATGTGTATGATTCCATGGACAAGGCAGATACGGTGCGTGTTTTTTCGGGTTCATCGACTGCCCGGCAGCCCATCGTCACCGGAGCCGCCGTTCCGGATCGGGAATTGCTCGGCAAGGTGTGGGGCCAGGTGGAGTCGCAGGGATTCAAAACAGGGGAGTTCTCTTCACGTAAGTTCATGTCTGTCTGGAAGGAAGAGCCGTTTACCTTCATCTATTATGACACTCCTTCCGCCTGGAATGACGGCGCACAGGCTGCCTATGAATACCGTTGGAAGGATGCCATTGATTCCTGGATGAAGTTGCTCGACACCACCAACATGTCGAAACGCTCCTGTGCGGAATTCAACATTGCGCAGGCGTGCTACCTGTTGGGGGATTATGACCTTGCTTCCAAGTGGCTCGACGCCTCTGACCGCGACATGCCCATCAGTCTGACCAAGACGGTGCGCCAGCGCATCAAAGCCAAGCAGAAGTAGCTGGGAATCAGATTTTATTTGCCTGGGCCGTTGCTTCGAGATCGAGTGCCCGGGAAAGGATGACGATCGGATTGAGCACCTCATATCCGGTCGTCATTTCTATTTGCCATTTGCAGGTTTCGCACTCGCAGGCCACGAAGTCCGGATTGACCGAGCGGATCTGATGGAACAGCGGCGCACCGATGGCCTGGGAATAGGCGTAATTCTCTTTCTTGAAGCCGTATGTCCCGGCAATTCCGCAACAGTTCGAGTCGAGCAGCGTCAGGTCCAGGCCCGGAATCATGCCGAGCAACTCTTTGGTAAACAGGCTCCAACCGAGTTTTTCCATGTGGCAGGGAACGTGGTAGGCTGCCCGCGCCCGGAAATCTTTCCGGAAGATGAGTTTCGCCTTTCCGCGGTCGATCAGGTCGAAAATAAACTTCTCGGCCAGGATAATTGACTCCCGGACGGACTGGTTGTCCACATCGAGGATATGCGGATACTCATCCCGCATGGTCAGGGTGCAGGTGGACGAGACGGTTACCACGGGAAGTCCCTGTCCGACAACCTTTTCGAATTCAGCCACATTGTGCCGGGCATGCTTTGTCGCCTGGTCGAACAGGCCGTTTGAAATCATGGCGACGGCGCAGCATTTCTCATCCATGAGAC
>CADBPH010000158.1 GCA_902796455.1 uncultured Bacteroidia bacterium | reverse complement strand
GCCGCCTGCAGCGATTACAACAAGATGCCCTTGTTCCAGGACTATTACGTCGCCTTTGATCCCGGGAAATCGTCCACCCAGCAGGTGAACTGTCTCGGCCGCAGCACGGGCAGTTTTTATGTCCGGTATTGCGGCGAGATGGGGGAAGGGGAAGAAATCCATGTCACCTTTTCGGTCCAGCCCGGAAGCGGACTGACAGAAGGAGTTGATTACCAGATTGTAACGACAGGATCAACCCTGACCTTCATGCCGGGTATTTACTCCATTCCCATCCACATCCGATGGCTGTCGCACGAAATCGATCCGGCAAAGGACAATACCCTGACCCTGAGTCTGGAAAGTTGCGATAAGGAGATCCACATCGGAACACCGGGGCCGGACAAAAAACTCAAAAGTCTGACCATCACGAAATTCAAGCAATAATGCAGCGTCTTGTCCGATTCCTCGCCGTGTGGGCCCTGGCCTGCCTGCCCATGCAAGCCCAGCACCTGCGGGTGGCCTTTGTCGGCGACCCCCAGGTTGACAATGAAACGGAGCTGGGGTACGCCCGGAAAAGCATCTACCGCGAATTGCGGGAACGGAAGGACCTGGACCTTGTCGTCATTCTCGGGGACCTTGTCAATGACGATGTCCGCCTGCTGGAGCCTTCCAAGGCTACTTTGGACTCGCTCCCCTGCCCCTGGACCGTCGTCCCCGGCAACCATGACCGGGACTACTATATCCCGAAAAAGGGACGTATCATCAGCATCGACGGAAAGGTCGACGAGAAGAGGCCGCGGGACATGGCAACGTTCACCCGGGTTTTCGGTGGACCCGACACCACGTTTGTCCTGGGAGGGATCCGTTTTGTCATGATGGACGACGTGCGGCGTCTCGGCCAGAACGGCTATGAAGGAGGATTCCGCGAAGACCAGAAAAAATGGCTCCGGAAAGTATTGGAAGACACGCCGCAGGACATGCTGGCGGTCTTGTCCGTCCATATTCCTTTCCGCGAATTCAAGGCCCAGGACTCGCTTGCGGCTGTTCTGCGGACACACCCCAAACTCCTGATGATGACCGGACACACCCACTCTGCCGCCCGGGGCCGGTTCGCCCTGCCGGGAGGGCCACAGGTGGAGGAAGTCCTTGCGGGAGCGACCTGCGGCACATTCTGGCGGGGACGCAAAGACGAAAACGGAATCCCGGAGGCGCGCATGGTCTGCGGCGCTCCGAGAGGCTATTATCTGGCTGATTTCCAGAAGAATGGGAAATATACCCTGGATTACAAGCGCGTCGGCAGCCCGCAGGAAGAGCGCCTGTCCGCCTGGCAAGACGGCAAGGGAAAACTTCTCCTGAACATCTATGGCGGCAGCACGGAAGGAAACGTATCCGTCAAAATCCCAGGGATGAAGGGATGGTTGCAGGTCCCGCGCAGGGAAGAACCCGCACCGGAAGTCCTCGCCATCGTCGAATTCAACAAGACGCTCGGACGGAAAGGAAGAATCAACAACCCGCTTTACTGCCCCCTGCGCACCGCGGATTCGCCCCATGTCTGGTCCGTCACGCTGCCGAAGTCCTTTACGGGCAGCGTCAAGGTCCGGTATTCGGACCCGTCCCTGTCCTTCACCACCACCATCCGGCCTCGCATGCTTCCCCAAACGCAGGCAATACAAGCCGCACCGTAGGGAATCCACCGGGAATTGCCTATTTTTGCAGAAATTCTTTTAAAGCTGTTTCTGAATGAGCAAGAACAAAGTCATCATCTTTTCCGCCCCGTCCGGCTCGGGGAAAAGTACCATCGTCGGCCATATCCTCCCCCTCCACCCCGAAATGGAGTTTTCCGTATCTGCGACTTCGCGCGCGCCGCGCGGGGAAGAGAAAGACGGGGTCGAATATTTGTTTTATACCCCGGAGATTTTCCGCCTGCTCGTCCAGGAGGATAAATTCGTGGAACACGAAGAGGTGTACAAAGACCGTTTCTACGGTACCCTGAAGTCCGAGGTCAACCGGATCTGGGGGAAGGGCCATGTCATTGTCTTCGACGTGGACGTCAAGGGAGGCGTAAACCTGAAGAAGTATTTCGGTGACAATGCCTTGTCAGTGTTCATCCAAGCTCCCAGCGTCGCCGTGCTGCGCGAGCGGCTCATCCGCCGCGGCACGGATTCTCCCGAGGCCATCGCCGAACGGGTGGCCAAGGCGGAGGAAGAGATGACCTACGCCCCGAAATTCGATTATGTGCTTGTCAACGACGACCTGGAGACCGCCTTCCGCGAAATCGAACAGGTCGTGGACGGATTCCTTCAAGCCGATTAGCCAAGCCGATTCGCATGAAAATCGCCGTCTACTCCGGATCCTTCAATCCCCTGCACATCGGTCACCAGGCCATCATGGAATACCTGACCCGCGAGCAGGCATTCGACTGGGTATACCTGGTGGTATCCCCGAAGAATCCGCTGAAAGCACAGGCGTGCGCCGAGACGGGCCGGGAGCGCTACCTGGCCGCCATCGATGCTGTGAAACGGCATCCGGAACTGCATGTCTGGGTGGACGACATCGAACTGAACATGGCTCCGCCCCACTACACCATCAGAACCCTGGATGCCTTGAAAAAGCGGGAGCCGGAGAATGACTTCACGCTGGTCATCGGAGCGGACAACTTGTCGGGAATCCACGGCTGGCGGGATTTCCCGAGGTTGTTGACCGACTATGGCGTAGCCGTTTACCCGCGCAAGGGATATGATCTGGTACAACTCCGCCAATCCCTGCTGGAAGAATGCCGGCATTTCCCGGCCCCTTATGTCCTGGACGCCAACTATGCCGATGCACTGACACCCGAAGGGATGCGTTCGCTGGAAGACACCCTGCGCAACCAGTACCGCATCCGGATCCTGGATGCTCCGATTGTCGATATTTCCTCCACCGAAATCCGGGAAGGATGGGCTGCGGGCAAGGATATGTCCGCGTGGCTGATGTAAGGACTCAACGGCGAAGCCGCAGGCTGTTCGTTACGACCAGGACGGAACTGGCTGCCATGGCAGCCGCGGCCACCATCGGATCGAGCACGAAGCCGCCCGAAGGGAACAGCAATCCGGTTGCTACCGGTACCGCGATGAGATTGTACAGGAAAGCCCACGCCAGATTCTCTTTGATAATCCGGCTGGCCCGCCGGGAAAGCCGGATCAAAGACGGAATTTTCCGCAAATCAGAGGACACAATGGTCGCCATGGCCGTATCCATGGCAATATCCGTCCCTCCGCCCATGGCCACGCTCAAATCCGCATAGGCCATCGCAGCCGTATCGTTAATCCCGTCCCCGACCATGGCGACGGTCCGGCCCTGCTCCTTCAACATCTTGATATACGAGCCTTTATCCTCAGGCATACAACTGGCTTTCACCTGCGTGATCCCGACTTGCGCGGCAATTTCCCCGGCCCGCTGCGGATTGTCCCCGCTCAACATGTGCACGTCAATCCCCATGGATTGCAAAGCCTGCACCGCCTCACGGGAGGATGCTTTGACGGCATCGGATTTCCCTTCCTCGGGATGCCCTTCCGTAATCGTTCCGGTCTTGTCCAGGACAACCGTATCCACTTTCCGGGCAACTTCCAGGGAATCGGCATCCTTGATCAGAATCCCTTGGGATGCACCGTTTCCAATCCCGGCAATCAGGGCTGTCGGGGTGGCCAGGCCCAATGAACAGGGGCAGGCAACCACCAGGACCGTCACCATCGCCAGCAAACCGCGCGTCAGCCCGTCTTCCGGCGACAGGAAAAGCCAGGCCACCAGCGTCAGGACTGAAATGCCGATAATGACCGGCACGAACACCGCGGCCACTTTGTCCACGGTATGCTGGATCCGTGCCTTGCTGCCCTGCGCATCCCGGACCATCTGGATGATGGCCGACAACATGGTTTCGGTCCCGACTTTCTCCGCCCGCATGGTGAAACTTCCGCGCAGGTTCATCGTCCCGGCATACACTTTCGCCCCCGGAGCCTTCGGAACGGCCTCCGGTTCACCGGTCATCATGCTCTCGTCCACAAAAGATGTCCCGGAAACCACGGCCCCGTCCGCGGGAATCCTTCCCCCGGGCGCCACGGTCACCTCGTCGCCGGGCCGGATATCGGGACGTTTGGGCTGGATGCCCATCAGGGCGCGGACAGATGCGGTTGTCGCATGCTTCGCCCGTTCTTCCAGCAAACGGCCCAACAAGATGAACGCCACGATCATCGCGGCAGACTCAAAATAAAGCCGCGCAGGGAGTCCCTGCGAAGTCCAGACTTTCGGGAAGAGCAGGTTGAACAGGCTGAACAGGTAGGAAATTGTCGTGGAAAGCGCCACCAGCGTGTCCATCGAAGCCGATTTGTGGAGAGCCTGCCGGAAAGCAGTGACCAGGAAACGGCGTCCGCACCAGAAAACGGAGACGCCCGCCATGACGGCGAGCACCACTCCTTTTCCCGGGAAAGGCTCGAAACCCATCCCGACCAACATGACCAGTGCGGCCAGAACAAGGGAAAGGACCGTATCGCGCCGCAAAGCGCGATAACGGTCCTCCCTTCGTCGGTCTGCCTCGTCTTCTGCCTCGCTGCCCTCGTCTACCAGGAGATTGTATCCTGCATCCTGGACCGCTTTCTGCAAACCGGCGGCAGAAACGACTTGAGGGTCATAATCTACCCGGGCCGAATTGGAAGCAAGGCTTACGGAAGCATCCGCTACACCCGGAACGTTTTTCAACGTATTCTGCACACGGGCGACACAGGCGGCGCAGCCCATCCCCTCCACGGGGAAATTCTTACGGACGGTCTTTGCCATGATTACTGCTCGTCAGGTCCCTGATCGCCACCGTCCTGCGGTCCCGGCTGAGGGCCACCCTGGAACGGTCCCTGAGGACCACCCTGGGCACCGCCCTGAGCGGCACGGGCCATGTCTTCGGACGCAGCGTGCCAAGCCTCCTCCAACTGCTTGGAGTAGTTCTCGATATCCCCGAGATTCTGGTTCTTCACCGCATCCTTCAGGGAAGAAAGCGCACGCTCGATCGTTTCACGCTTGTCGGAAGGAATCTTGTCCCCATAGTCTTTCAGGTTTTTCTCGGACTGGAAGCACAGGGCATCGGCATTGTTGATCTTGTCAACCCGCTCTTTCTCCGCCTTGTCGGCAGCCTCATTGGCTTTCGCCTCGTCACGCATCCGGCGGATTTCGTCATCCGACAGACCGGAAGAAGCTTCGATCCGGATATTCTGTTCCTTGCCGGTCGCCTTATCCTTCGCGGAAACATTCAGGATACCGTTGACATCGATATCGAAGGTTACCTCGATCTGAGGAATTCCCCTCGGCGCGGGAGCGATGCCGTCCAGATGGAAGACGCCGATCTGCTTGTTGTCCTTGGCCATGGGACGTTCGCCCTGCAGGACGCGGATTTCCACGGAAGGCTGATTGTCCGCCGCGGTCGAGAATACCTGCGACTTGCGGGTCGGGATGGTCGTATTGGACTCGATCAGTTTGGTCATCACACCGCCCAGGGTCTCGATACCGAGCGAAAGCGGCGTCACATCCAGCAGGAGGACATCCTTGACATCACCGGCGAGCACACCGCCCTGGATGGAAGCGCCGAT
>CADBPH010000157.1 GCA_902796455.1 uncultured Bacteroidia bacterium | reverse complement strand
TGGGAGCCGGAGCCGCCGGTTGTTTCTGCGCCATCGAAGCCGCCCGCCGGCATCCGCACTGGCGGATCCTTGTGCTGGAAGCCGGGCGGAGACCGCTCGCAAAAGTCGCCGTCACGGGCGGAGGCCGCTGCAACCTGACCAATTCTTTCGAAGGAATCCGGGACCTCTCACAAGCCTATCCCCGGGGCGCCCGGGTCATGAAACACCTGCTATCCCGTTTCGACCAGAACGACACCTGTGCCTGGTTCGAAAGGGAGGGCGTGGAACTGGTCCTCCAGCCGGACCACTGCTATTTTCCGGCCTCGCAGGATGCCATGCAGATTGTCCGGACCCTGCTCCGCGCCATGGAAAAAGCCGGAGTATCTGTCCGGACCGGACAACGCGCCCTTTCCGCCGAAAAAACGGCAGATGGCTTCAAAGTCGTGACCGCCCGGGAGGAATTCTTCTGCAACAAATTGATTATCACGACGGGAGGAAGTCCGTCGGCTTCCGGGCTGTCTTTCCTGGAGCCGCTGGGCCTGGACTTGGTGCCGCCGGTGCCTTCCCTCTTTTCCTTCGCCATGCAGGGAGAGGCGGTCCGCGCCCTGACCGGGACGGTCGTCGAAAACGCTTCCCTGAGTATCCCCGGACAAAAATGGACCGCTTCCGGTCCCCTGCTCATTACGGACTGGGGCATGAGCGGGCCGGCCATCCTGCGCCTGTCCTCCTACGCCGCCCGTTTCCTGGCCGGACAGGGTTACCTGACCCCGCTCCGGGTAGACTGGACGGGAGGAAAATCCCGGGAAGAAATCCACCGGCTCCTGACGGACATGACGGAGAAGCACCCGCAGAAAATGGTCCGCAGCACGGCTCCGTCCTTCCTTCCGGCCCGCCTGTGGGCCCATCTTTGCCTCCGCGCCCTCCTGCGTGAAGATCTCCGGTGGGCAGAAATGGGGCGGAAAGGAGCGGGCCGCCTGGAAGAAATCCTGTGCGCGGACACGTATCAGGTGAGCGGGAAAAACCGGTTCCGGGAGGAATTCGTCACCTGCGGCGGGGTCAGCCTGTCCGGCATCGACCCGAATACCCTGGAATCCAAGGTCTGCAAAAATCTGTATTTTGCCGGAGAAATCCTTGACATAGACGCAATTACAGGCGGGTTCAATCTCCAGGCTGCCTGGTCGGGCGGATACGTCGTCGCCGCATCGCTGTCCTAACCTTTGCTGGACTCCCCGCCTGGCGGGCGACCCTTCGATGTCATTCCGCTATCTCTCGGAAGAGTTGAACACGTACCGAAGGCTCAGGAGTGCACAGCGGTTCATGTTGGTGGTCCGCACCGTTTCCATAAAATTGGCGTAGGCCGTGTTGGTAACGGATGGATAATTGTTGAGGATATCCATGAACACCAAGGCAATGCATAGCCTGTGATTCATCAGATACACGCCCGTCGAGGCACTGAGCAGGTCCCTGTCGATCCGGGTAACCCGTTCACTCATGGGAAGCCGTGTGGAATGCAGGTAACGCGCCCGCACAAAAAACCATTCGGTAATGCGGTTCTCACTGACAACCGAGGCGGAAAGATTGCTGTACCGGATGGTCCCGTATTGGGGACTGTCCGTCAGGTCCATATTTCCGCCGACAGAAAAGTCCAGCTTATAGCGCGATGAGAAATTGCTTTGCGCTGAGACGGCGGCAGCAGGGCGATGCGAAGTATAAAACTCAAACCGTTCGTTGACAAACGAGGGAGATTTCGAAAAATAATACTGCGCCGAAAAATCCACTTTGTAGCGTACAGGGCGTATGGATACAGAATACCTGACCCGATTGCTCCAGTTCATTCCTCCCGTAGCATTGGCAAAGGAGCTGAACGTGGAGCCAGCGGGCAGCAAGTATCCGTCCAGCGAAGTTTCCGCTGCGTAGTAGGTGCGGGTGGATACGACCTCATTGATCCGGTACGAGAAGCTGGAGTTGTAGTCCAGCGTACCACCGGGAACGATGTGATATCCATCGACCGAAAATTGGAGCGAGTGTGTTTGCTTCAGGTTCGGGTTCCCAC
>CADBPH010000156.1 GCA_902796455.1 uncultured Bacteroidia bacterium | reverse complement strand
TTCTTCGGGGCGGTTGTCGGCCCGGTCGCCAACCGGATCGGCGGAGCGTCTTTCACCATCGGGGATACGACCTACCATACTCCGGCCAATGACAATAAGGTAAATACGCTTCACGGCGGTCTGATCGGACTGGACAATGTGGTCTGGGATGTCGTTTCATCGGACGACAAAAACCTGGTCCTGCATTACCTCCATCCGGACGGTCTCGAGGGGTATCCGGGCAACCTGGATATCACGATGTCTTTCTCGGTGAATGACCAGAATGAGTTCAAAATCAGCTACGAAGCAACAACGGACAAGGTGACTCCGGTCAATATCTCCTACCACCCGTTCTTCAATCTCCGCGGGGAAGGAGTCGATACGGTCGAGGATTATCTGATGTACATCAAGGCCAGCCACTTTATTCCGATCGATCCGCTCAGCATTCCGACCGGCGAAATCGCGGATGTGACCGGTACTCCGTTCGATTTCCGGACCGAGCACACGATCGGCCAGATGATCGGGCAGGACAACGAGCAGCTCAAGAATGCCCGGGGCTATGACCACAACTGGTGCCTGGACAAGGAGAAAGAAGGAGTGGAACTGGTCTGCACGGTCTACGATCCCCAGACGGGACGCGAACTGCAGGTGCTGACCGACCAGCCCGGCATGCAGTTCTACAGCGGCAACTTCTTCAGCGGTTCTACGGATGGCAAGAGCGGACGGCCGCTTTCCTTCCGCAGTTCCCTGGCCCTTGAGACACAGTTCTATCCGGACTCTCCCAACCAGCCCGCATTCCCTTCGGTCCTGCTGGAGCCCGGGAAGAAGTATACCCATACCTGCATTTACAAGTTCGGGGTAAGGAAATAGCCTCGGGATCAACGGTTTAATACCGTATCTCGAAACGCACGGAAACGGTGTTTCCGGATTCATCCACCACAGTGACTGTATGCGCTCCTTCGGGAGGCAGCAACGTCATCTGGTGGATGAATTTCGTTTCTCCCAGATACTGGTCGTCCAGGTGCCAGAAAACGGTGGTTTTGGGAAGACGGTGCGCCAGTTGGAAGACAATTCCGGAGAGGGAGCCGTTCAACTGGCGGGGAATATGGATGGTACTGCCGGATTCCGGATAGATGAACTCCATCGGCTGCTCCAGGACCGCATCCATTTCCGTCAAGGGGGTGTATTCCGGATGCTGCTGCCGGTAATACCATTCCATCGCGGGGGGCAGGAGGAAAACATTCCGGCCCCGGATGTGGCGGTGGTACGGGCATGTTTCGCTGCGGATGGCTTTCCGGGGCAGCATGAGGGTATCGGCGCGGTCGCAGAAGACTCCCCGCAGGAAGCCGGATTCCGGGCAGACTTCCGCCTGGAGATACTCGCCGTAGACAGGAGGCAGGAACCACCCGTTTTCGGCATAGGCCTCTTTGTCCTGTCTGGCAGGCAGCAGATTGAACAGGTCGAACAGGACGGGACCGGCAGTCCGGGCACCGGTCAGCCCCGGGACGCCTTGCCCCTGAGCATTGCCTACCCAGACCCCGACGGCATAATCCGGGGTGACGCCCACGGCCCAGGCGTCCCGGAATCCGTAGCTGGTGCCGGTTTTCCAGGCGACTTTTTTGACGGAGGTGATCAAGTGGACGTCGATCTCATCCGGCCGGTTCACTTCTTTCAAGGCGTCGAAAGTATACCAGAGCGCCATCCTGTCGTGGAGGGGGAACGCTGTCGAATCGCCTGACAGGTAGGTCTTTGCCATGCTTGCGTATGCCGAGGTGATCTCCTGCAGCGTCCCTTCGGCCCCCCCGAGGATGAGCGAGAGACCATAGTCGGATGCACTTCGTTTCAGGGTGGACAGTCCGCAGCTGCGGAGCAGGTGATGGAATGTCGGGACGCCATATTTCCGGAGCATGTGGACGGCGGGAACGTTCAGGGAACGGGCCAGGGCTTCGGATGCGGGAACGGCTCCGCTGAATTGCCGGTCGAAATTCTGAGGGGAGAAGCCGCCCATGTTCACCGGGATGTCCGGGAGGAGGGTGTGCGGGAGGATTTCTCCTTCCTGGAGCATGGCGCAATACAGGAAGGGCTTGAGGATACTGCCGGTGCTCCGAGGGGCGCGGACGATGTCGACCTGGCTTCCGGGACGTTGCCAGTCCGGATTGGCATTCCCGCACCAGGCGAGAACATTCCCGGAACGGACGTCCAGGACGACGGCCGCCAGGTCCGCCGCTCCGATGGCGGTGAATTCCCGGTTCCAGCGGTCGGTGATCTCTTCGACTTGTTCCTGAAGGGGCAGCCTGACCGTGGTCCGGGTCCGGACACCGGGGGCGGTCTGGTGGTAATGGTCTACCAGGTGTACGGCATGGCGCGGAAGGGGATGGGGCGCTTCCGGCAGGGGCTCTTCGCATGCGAGCCCATAGGTCAGGGAATCGATCTCCCCATGTCGCAGCAGCCCTTCCAGCAGGCGGTTCCGCTTGGCCAGCAGTTCGCCCCGCGCCCTGCCCGGATGGATGCTGGCAGGGGCATTCGGCAGGACTGCCAGCGTGGCGGCTTCTCCCCAGGACAGTTCGCCGGCGGGCCGTCCGAAATAGCGCCAGGCCGCGGCTTCCAATCCTACGACATTCCCGCCGAAGGGCGCATGTGCGGCATATAAACCGAGTATTTCGTCCTTGCTGCACCGGAGTTCCAGCCGTGTGGCCAGGATGGCTTCGATGCCTTTTTGCCAGAGTGTCCGTTCTTTCCTCCTGGACATGCGGATGACTTGCATGGTCAGGGTACTCCCGCCGCTTGTGATGTGTCCGGCCCGGATATTTCCCCACAGGGCGCGCAGGAGTGAGACGGGGTTGACGCCGGGATGCCAGCGGAAATACTTGTCCTCGAACTGAATCAGGGCCGTTGCGTATTTCTCGGGGACGGCTTCCCCTTCCGGGAACCGCCATTGCCCGTCTGCGGCGATCCGCGCTCCCAGCAGTTCTCCCGCGCTGTCGGTAACGACCGTGGAATAGCTGGTCCCCTTGAACAGGTCGCGGGGCAGGCAGAACAAATAGGCGACAATCAGTACCGTCCCCAGGATGATCAGGATCTTGGGGACGGTACCGAGGGAGCCGCAGCGCTTCCGGCGCATGGTTTAGCGGGTGACGATGACGGATGATGATGCGGTCCGGGCATAGACCCGGGCATCATACATGGATTCGCAGGTGATGGACGGCAGGACGAAGGTGCCTTCGTACGCCGCTCTCAGATGCAGTTTGAAGGTCTTGGATGTGCCGCGCGCCAGGTCGAAATACCAGATGGACCGGTCGTCCCGGATGTCATTGTAGGTAAATGAATTCTGGCTTGCAGGCACGGCCGCGCCGGCCACCGGGCTCATTTCCCAGCCGGACGGGATGGCGGCGCAGAGTGCGAGGGAGGTTTCATCCTGGGCAAGGGAAGTGGAGGTTACCTGGATGACGGCGGTAAACTCGGTGCCCTGTTTCAGGGAAGCCGGATTGACCGGCGTACCGGTGCGGGTTACATAGTTCACATTCAGGCGCAGCCCGTTTGCTCCCGCAGGAACCTTTTCCCCGGCCGGAACTTGTCCGCGTGCAATGACGGATGCGTATACGGTCCCGTCGGAATGGTTCTTGACGGTAACTTGTCCCTCTCCGGTCGGAAGGGCCTGGGTGTATACGGTCTTGGGGCTGCCGACCTGAGACGTCTTTCCGTCAAGGGTGATGTCTGCCCGGAGGGCACCGGTGTTGGCCTTTCCGGCCAGGCGGTTCATCGCCGATGCCGCAAAGGCTGCCTCCTGGGTCGAATAGGATCCGTTTGCAAAGGCTGCGGCGACTTCTTGTGCCAGGT
>CADBPH010000155.1 GCA_902796455.1 uncultured Bacteroidia bacterium | reverse complement strand
CTGCCGGTAGGTGGGAAGATGCCCTCCCGGGTAGGAGAAAAGCCGTCCCGGATAATAAGTTGCGAATTCATCGGCGCACCGGACCAGCTCGTCCCGGTCGGCGAAACAGCCCAGTGTCCGGAGCTGTTCGTCCTTGTCAATTCTCTGATACTGTGTTTTTTCCAGGATGTCGTATTCCCGGCAGATGTCCTCTGTAACCGTAAACTGCGTCTGTCCGTCCCGTCGGGGGGACAGGTAGGCATTGTCGCCCAGGTGCATGCGCAGGAAACGGGATACATGCAGATCCGGGTTGACCAATACCTTGCGTTGTCCGTACAGTTTTTGTGCAAGAAAACCGCCCCAGGACAGGCCGACGACCAGTCCGGGACGGTATTGCTGAATGATATCCTGCAGCAGGGAAAGCGCCTCGGCAGCCGGAAGCGGCAGGTCCGGCGCCAGGAGGTGGTCCGGGTGCAGCAGTTGGCGGAGCATGTCCGCCATCTTGTAGGCGCCGGAGGAGGCGAATCCGTGGATAAACAGGATATCCGTCATTCCCTTTATTTGGGCTGCTTGCCGATATAGGCCAGGATGCCGCCGTCTACATACAGGATGTGCCCGTTGACGGCATCGGAAGCGTGCGAAGCGAGGAAAACGGCCGGTCCGCCGAGTTCCGACGGTTCGAGCCAGCGGCCTGCCGGCGTCTTGGCGCAGATGAAACTGTCAAAAGGATGGCGGCTGCCGTCCGGCTGTTTTTCGCGGAGCGGAGCGGTCTGCGGCGTTGCGATGTATCCGGGTCCGAGGCCGTTGCACTGGATGTTGTACTCGCCGTATTCCGAGCAGATGTTGCGGGTCAGCATCTTCAGGCCACCCTTGGCTGCCGCGTAGGCGGAAACGGTTTCGCGTCCCAGTTCGGACATCATGGAGCAGATATTGATGATCTTTCCCTCGCGGCGCTGCATCATTTCGGGCAGGACGGCGGAGGATACGATGAAGGGAGCAACCAGGTCTACGTCAATCACTTGCTGGAATTCCCGGCGCTCCATCTCGTGCATGGGGATGCGCTTGATGATGCCGGCATTGTTGACGAGGATGTCGATCTGCCCGACTTCCGCGTGGATCTGTTCGACGAGCGCCTTGACGGCAACCTCATCGGTCACATCGCAGACGTAACCATGGACGTTGGTAATCCCGGCTTCCCGGTAGTTGTCGAGCCCGCGCTGGAGGGCGGCCTCATTGATGTCATTGAAAATGATATTCTGGACGCCGGCCGCGACAAAGGCCTTGGCAATATTGAAACCGATGCCGTAAGAGGCGCCGGTGATCCAGGCATTCTTGCCTTCAAGTGAAAACAAATTGGTCATAATGATGAAGCTATTTGGCTGCAAGATACGAATGTTTGGACAAAAACCCAAGTTTTCCGCCCGGCATCTGTGGCATCAAGATTGCAGCCGTTGGATGGAATCATCTCCCTGCAGGCCCTGGGGACCTGCGGAAACGACAAGAAAATGGAAGAACCGAAAGACATGACCCCGTATCAGGGGTTCTACTCGGAGAATCAACTCTGGGAAAAAATCAAGAAAGTGGCGGCGTGGGCCGGCCAGAAGGTCATCTATGCCGTATTGCTGCTTTATTATGTGCTGAAAAGCCATGCGACTTCCAAGGGCGACCGGGCCAAAATCCTCGGGGCGCTCGGCTATTTTATCCTGCCGATCGACATCATTCCGGACTGGATTCCGGTAGCCGGTTATACCGATGACCTGGCGGCCCTGACCTGGGCCATTTATGCCGTTGCGAAAAACGTGACGCCCGAGATCAAGGAAATGGCCAAGGACAAATTGCGTGAATGGTTCGGGCAGGACTACGACGAGGCTTCCCTGAAAGGGCTACTGTAGTTCGGACAATTCGAGCCAGCGCATTTCTTTTTCGTCAATCAACGCCGACACTGCGGCAAAACGGGCTGTGGCCGTTTGAAGGGCTTCGAAGGACAGGTCCCCCTGGCTGAGTTGTGCTTCCAGGCCGGCCTTCTCTTTTTGCAGGTTTTCCAGATCGGACTCTAAGGTTTCAAGCTCCCGTTTCTCCTTGAACGAGAGCTTTTTCTTTCCTTCGTCCGGACGTCTGCGGGTGTCCTTTGCCGAAGCTTTTTCCGCGGATTTTTCTGCGGCCTTTTTTTCGGCCTGCATGTCCTTGAGATAGGTACGGTATCCGGTATAGGATCCGATGAAATCTTTTACCTGTCCGTCTTCTCCGATGATCAGCAGATGGTCCACCAGCCGGTCCAGGAAATGCCGGTCGTGCGAGACGATGATCAAGGAGCCCTTGTACTCTTGCAGATACTCCTCCAGGATATTCAACGTCACGATATCCAGGTCGTTGGTCGGCTCATCGAGAATCAGCAGATTCGGCTGCTGCTGCAGGATGGTCAGGAGGTATAAACGGCGTTTCTCGCCGCCGGAGAGCGTGGAAACTTTGTTGTTCCACATGTCGGGGCGGAACAGGAACTGTCCCAGCAGGCGGGTGTCGCCCAGGGTCTCCATGACGGTTTGCCCCTCGTCGAATTGCATGCCGCTCTGGCGGTAATATCCGATGCGCAGGGATTCTCCCCGGTCGATGACGCCGGTAAGTTCCCCGGGATCATCCGGGAACATCGTGCCGGTCAACAGGTTGAGGAAGGTGGTTTTTCCGGCGCCGTTGCGGCCTACGACCCCGACCCGCTCATACCGCTGGAAATTGTATGTGAAGTGGCTTAAATAACATTTGTTGCCGTAGTAGAAACTGACATCCTTGCAGTTGATGATTTTCGTGCCCAGCCGGGACCCGGTCCCGAGGCCGCTCATGTCCACCTGGGATGTTTTGTAGACCTGTTCCGCGCGGTCCTTGAGTTCGTAAAAGGCATCTTTGCGGTATTTGGCTTTTCCGGTCCGGGCGCAGGGCGTACTGCGCATCCATTCCAGTTCGCGGCGCAGGATATTCCGGACTTTGTCCGTCTCGGCATTGTAATTCTCGATGCGTTCCTGGCGTTTCTCCAGGTAATTCTCGTAATCTCCCCGGTAGAGATACAGGTTCCCGTGGTCGAGTTCAATGATGGTATTGCAGGTCCGCTCCAGGAAATACCGGTCATGGGTGACCATCAGGAGGGTGCTTTTCGAGGTGCCGAGCCAGTTCTCCAGGAATTCGATGGCGTCGATGTCCAGGTGGTTGGTCGGCTCGTCCATGATGAAGAAATCGGCTTCCGTCGCCAGCATGCCGGCCAGGGCGACCCGTTTGACCTCGCCGCCGGACAATTGCTTCATTTGTTTGGACAAGTCGTCCATCCCGAATCCGGTGAGCAGGCGCCGCACCCGGAGTTCGAATTGGAAGGCCCCGTCGGCATCCGTTCCTTCGAGGAAATCGGCTGCGGCGGACAGGATCTGGTCGAGAATCCCTTTATCGGGATCATAGTCGTATTCCTGTTCCAGGAAAGCGATCCGGATGTCTTTGAGGAACGTAATCCGTCCTCCCGAATCCGATTTTTCTTTCCCCGCGATAATGCGCAGGAGAGAGGTTTTGCCGGTCCCGTTCGGCGCGATCAGGGCTATCTTGTCTCCCTGGTTGATGTTGAATCCGATATCCTCGAACAGGACTTTCGGCCCGTAGGATTTGGAAATGTGTTCGATTTGGAGATACGAGGGCATGACCGGAAACTGGCTCAGGGAATCAGGATGGTGTAGGTTTTGCCGGCCTTGTTGGTGAGTTTGTCGTCACGCAGCCAAAGATTGGCTTCCTTGAGGGCGGCATAGGTCGTGTTGTGGCTGAGCGCGAAATCGACGAGGCTGGTCACCGGTCCGGAAACAGAAACTTCGGCACTCGGCGAGAACGGGGGATAATACGCTTCCTCGGAAACCTGGAATCCGAAAGCGGCCGGGTTTTCAAAAAACATTTTCACCGCCAGTAAACGGAACATGTAGCGGGCTGTCTCTTCCGGCAGCCACAGTTCCAGCGCACTGCTTTGCTTCTGGTCTTCCAGCCGCTTGGAAATGCCTGCCTGTCCGGCGTTGTAACTGGCAGCGACCGTCATCCAGTCTCCGTACTTGCGCAAGGCGTTTTTCAGGAACTTGCATGCGGCAACCGTTTCTTTCTCAATGTTATATCGTTCGTCAACCTCTGCGCTGACCTCCAGTCCGTAGGTATGGGCCGTCGCTTTGGTGAACTGCCACAATCCGGCGGCGCCGGCCCGGGAAAGGGCTTTCGGGTCCAGGTTGCTTTCGATGGCCATCAGGTATTTCAGGTCTTCCGGGATGCCATTCTTTTTCAGGATGGGGACAATCCGACTGAAATACCGCCGGGACCGTTTCAGCATGAGGGTCGAATTCGTGTGCATGTAGGTAAAGGAAATCAGTTCCCGGTCCATGCGTTCATGGAAATCCTGCCGCAGGAAGGAGACCGTGTCCCCCGCGAAGACCATGTACTCCGGGACGGGGGGCGCCTGTTTGTGAAGGCGTTCCGCTTCCATAAAAGGCTGGGCATTCAGGGGCAGGAAAGTCAGAAGGATCAGGGCGAGGAGGCAAAACGGCTTTTTCATGTGGATCGTTTTCTTTTTGCAAAGATAAAAAAAACGGGGAGGATTATTCCGTTGTCTAAAAAAATCAAAAAAAAGCACGGATATTTAAAATAAATTTGTATAATTGACAGTTGAAACTATAACCAACATTTTAGGAATAATTATTCATAAAAACAGTCTGATCCTATCGTATTCTCTTTATCGAACTTTTTTTTTATTCTCACATTATTAATAACCAAAAACTCTTTAAAATGAGTGAAATGTATCAATCATTGCTCAGGTTTGGCATGTGCTTGATGCTTATTGTATCAATGTCTTGCCTTCCTGCTTCGGCAGCACCTGCCGGCTCCGGCGAGGCTGCTTCCGTTTCCGCTCAGCAGAAGAAGGTTGTAACCGGTACCGTGAAGGACGTCAAAGGCGTTCCGATCATGGGTGCTGACGTGATGGTGAAAGGAACCACAACCGGCGCCATCACCGATCTGGACGGACGGTTCTCCCTCGAGGCCCCCGACAATGCTGTGCTGGTAGTATCTTTCATGGGATTCGTAACCAAGGAGATTCCCGTCGGCACCACCACGAATTTCAACATTGTCCTTGAGGAAGATTCCAAGTTCCTTGAGGAAGTCGTTTTCGTCGGTTACGGTACCCAGAAGAAGGTCAACCTGACCGGTGCGGTCGATGTCGTCACCAGTGAAGTGCTCGACAACCGTCCGCTGTCCAACCTTACCCAGGGCCTCCAGGGCGCTGTCCCGAACCTGCAGATTACATTCGCCGACGGTAAGCCGACCCGTAGCTCCGACTATCAGGTACGTGGTACCGGCTCTATCGGCCAGGGTGGTTCTGCACTCGTCCTCATCGACGGCGTGGAAGGTGACCCGTCCCTCCTCAACCCGAGTGACGTCGCCAGCGTGTCCGTCCTCAAGGATGCTTCCTCTGCGGCCATCTACGGCGCCCGCGGTACCTTCGGTGTCATCTTGATTACGACCAAGGATCCGAACAGGGAGAAGGTCTCGGTCAACTACAACGCCAACTTCATCATGAAGTCTCCCACCATCGTCCCGAAAGTAGTCACGGACGGTCTTCAGTTCACGGACCTCTATATCGAATCCTACACGGGATGGCAGGGCGCGGCTCCTTCCAAGTTCCACTCTTCGCTCAAGATCACGGATGCATGGCTCAATAACCTCCGCAACGGTGCCTCCGGGGTCGTTACCGAGAACAACGGGAATTACTCTTACTACGGAAGCACGGATTGGTTCGGCCTCCTCTACAAGGACCATGCATTCGGTCAGGAGCATAACATCACTGTACAGGGCGGCGGCGAAAAGGCCAGTTTCCTGGTTTCGGGCCGTTACTACAATCAGGGTGGTATTTTCAACTACGACCCGGATGACTACTCCATGTTCAATATTCGCGCAAAGGGTTCCGTCAAGGTGACCAATTGGCTCAGAGTCAATAACAACGCAGAGTTCTCGAACATGAACTACCACAACCCGATGAACGTTGGTGAAGGTTCCGTCTGGTATGCACTCGAGTCCGAAGGACAGCCTGTGAACGTGATGTTCAACCCGGACAACTCGCTCACCCAGGCCGGAGCTACGATCCTCGGTTCGTTCTATTACAAGAACAACTACCAGGATACCAACCGGAGGAATGTCCGGAACACGACCGGCTTTGTCGCCAATATCTTCCAGGACATCCTCACCCTCAACGGAGATGCCACGATCCGTTACACGGACAACAGGCAGAACGGCGTGCAGTCGCCTGTCCCTTACAAGACCGCCGAGAATGGCGCTGTCAAGTACATGGGTAGCGCCTATGACGGTGTTTACACTTCCAACCATTCGAAGGGCTACATCGCTGCCAACCTCTACCTGCAGTATGCGCAGACCTTCGGAAAACATGACGTAAAATTCATGGTGGGTACCAACTACGAGCAGGAGACGTATCATTACATGTTCATGCACCGGAATTCGAAACTCTTCGAAGGGGCTGATGACATTGCTCTTACGACCGGCTCTGAGAATATTGACACGGACTACTATCGTTGGCGTATCGGCGGCGGATTCTTCCGTGCCAACTATGTCTTCGCAGACCGTTACCTCTTCGAAGTCAACGGCCGTTACGACGGTTCGTCCAAGTTCCCGACCATCCAGCAGTGGAAATTCTTCCCTTCCGCATCTTTCGGATGGCGTATCTCCAAGGAACCGTTCTGGACAGTCAGTCCGGAGGCCATTTCCAACCTCAAACTCCGGGCTTCCTATGGCTCGCTGGGTAACGGTAACATCGCTGCTTACCGGTTCCAGGAACTCTTCTCGCCCTCTACGCAGAACAGGCTTTTGAACGGTTCGAAGAACCTCTCTGCCAGCGTTCCGTCACCGATTCCCGCCGGCCTGACCTGGGAGACTGCCACGACGGCCAACTTCGGCGTCGACCTGGGTCTCTTCAACGACAGGCTCACGTTGGTAGGTGATTACTATATCCGCAAGACGACCGGTATGTACTGCGACGGTACGGAGCTTCCTGCCGTATATGGCGCGAACGCCCCGAAAGGCAACTATGCGGACATGACCACCCGTGGATGGGAAATCGTCCTGTCCTGGAAGGACCAGGCTACCCTCGCCGGCAAGCCGTTCACGTATGAGATCAAGGGGACCCTCGCTGATGCGAAGTCTGTCATCGACAACTATCCCAACGATGAGAAGTACATTGGCGCGGGTGCCGGTACCGGTATCATGAACTTCAACTACTATTCCGGCATGACCCTCGGCGAAATCTGGGGATTCGTGAATGACGGATACTTCACGGCTGCTGATTTCGACGCAAACGGCAAGCAGATCAGCGGGCCGGATCAGTCCTGGGTCCAGAATAACAACAGCAAGACCTGGCAGCCTGGCGATGTCAAGTTCAAGGATTTGGATGGCAACAATATCATCAACTTCGGCAACTCCAAGGTAGGGGACAGCGGCGACCGGAAGGTCATCGGTAACAAGTTGCCCCGATACACCTACAGCCTGAACCTCAACTTTGAT
>CADBPH010000154.1 GCA_902796455.1 uncultured Bacteroidia bacterium | reverse complement strand
GTACAACCCCAAGATCAACGAAGAAGTCGCAGCGATGCCGGGATTCCAGGCGCTTCATCCGCTGCAGCCTGCCGCAACGGTTCCCGGAGCGCAGGCCGTGTATGCGGGTATGGAAAAGGCGTTGTCCGCCATCACGGGCCTGGCCCGTTTCACCTTTCAGCCTTGTGCTGGTGCGCATGGGGAACTGACGGGTTTGATGCTGATGCGCCAGTACCATATCTCCCGGGGAGACTTGAAGCGGACCAAGGTCATTGTTCCGGACAGTGCACACGGAACGAATCCCGCGAGCGCCGCTGTCTGCGGTCTCCAGGTGATTGTCGTGAAATCCAATGCTTCCGGCCTGGTCGATGTGGAAGACCTGAAACCGCTGCTTTCCGACGAGATTGCCGGAATCATGATGACGAATCCCAATACCCTCGGCCTGTTCGAGCGGGAAATCGGTGAGATTGCCGCTCTGGTCCATGGGTGCGGCGGGCTCCTGTATTATGACGGAGCCAACATGAATCCGCTGCTGGGGATGGTCCGTCCCGGTGACATGGGCTTCGATATCATGCACCTGAACCTGCACAAGACCTTCTCGACGCCGCATGGCGGCGGTGGTCCGGGTGCCGGTCCGGTCGGTGTGGCCGCCCATCTGGCTGACCTGCTGCCCACGATCCGGGTTTCCGGATTCCAGGGCAATTTCGGGGTCATCCTGCGGGCATACGCCTATATCCTGATGCTGGGCAAACAGCATCTTGCCCAGGCCGGCCAGTATGCTACGCTGTCTGCCAATTATATCAAGGAATCCCTCAAGGATGCCTACAAGTTGCCGATCCCTTCCGTCTGCAAGCATGAATTCGTGTTTGACGGGCTGATTGACGACGGGGCTTCCAAGACGGAAGACGGCCATGGCGCAACGACGCTCGATGTCGCCAAGCGGCTGCTGGACTTCGGATTCCATGCGCCGACGATCTATTTCCCGCTGCTCTTCCACCAGGCACTGATGATCGAGCCGACGGAGACCGAGTCGCTGGAAACCATCGATGCGTTCATCGAGGTCATGCATGTCATCGCCAAAGAAGCGGCGGAGGATCCGTCCTTCCTCAAGGGTGCGCCGCATGCCACGCCGATCCGCCGGCCGGATGAGACGACAGCGGCCCGTCAGCCCGTCCTGAAATTTTTTGATTAGCAAAGATTGAATCTGTTTCCGATAAACTCCTTGGACACCAACCAGGGAGTTTTTCAGGAAAAATGGTATAATAATGTTCTTTATTAAGATTTCGGTAAAGTGAAGCGATTGTTCAGCAATATCTTTTGGTCGGGATGGATTCCTTTTGTCCTGGCGTGCGTGGTGGCCTGCCATGAAAAATCCGATTCGGATGCGTCAGGTCCCGTGCTGTCTATCCTGCCATCTCCCGTGGAATTAGCTGTGGGTGAATCGATTGAACTTGAACTAACGTGTGACCCGCATCGCGCCATGCCCAAATCCGTCAGTTGGTCTTCTTCCACTCCGTCCGTCGTGACGGTCGATGCAGATGGCGAAGCGACGGGTGTTTCCGCAGGGACCGCCACGATCACGGCCAGCGCAGGCCGCCTTTCTGCAACGACGAAGGTTACAGTCCATCCCGTCAATGCCCAGTCGATCCGGCTGGACAAGACGAGCCTGACGTTGTCAAAAGGGGAGGTTTACACATTGCAAGCCACGGTCTCTCCCGCGAATGCATCTGTTCATTGGCAATCTTCCGATGAATCTGTTGTCACGGTAAAAGATGGGGTGATCACTGCCGTGAGAGGCGGATACGCCAAGGTGGTACTCTTTTCCGGCAATGTTTCAGCGGAATGCGACGTGAAGGTCCACGTTCCTGTGACAGGCATTGCCATGGAACCGGCTTCGCTGATCCTTCCTGTCGACGAAAGTTTCAATGTGACGGTGGTCCTGGAGCCGGAAGATGCTACCCCTGAGAAACTGGTATGGACCAGTTCCGCCCCTTCTGTCGCCTCGGTCGAGACGGACGGCAAAGTCGCGAAAGTGACAGGTTTGAAACCCGGCTTTTCTTACATCACGGTGACAGCTGATTCTTTCCGGGCGGTGTGCCAGGTCAACGTAATGGTCGGGAGCAAGACCATCGTTGTTCCCACCGGCGGATTCAAGATCGCCAGTTACAACATGCGTGTCATAACGGGTTCCGATACGGGGGACAAGGCTTTTTCCGTGCGGAAAGATGTGATTTTCAGGCGGATCCGTTCATGCGACTGGGACATCTTCGGTACCCAGGAGGTGAATGACAAGATGCGCGAAGAGTTGGACCAGGGGCTTGCCGGGACGTATGTCTCTTTCGGTTGTGGCCGGAATTCGGACCGGAAAGGAGAGGGTACTCCGATTTATTATAAGCCGGACCGGTTCACCTTGTTGGAAGACGGTGCATTCTGGCTGTCGGAGACGCCGGATGTGGCCGGAAGCAAGGGTTGGGATGCCTCCCTTCCCCGCGTGGCAGTCTGGGGCCGTTTCGAGGATAAGCAGACAGGGAAGAAATTCCTGTATATCAATACGCATTTCGATCATAAAGGGTCAACCAACCGGCTGGAGTCAGCCCGTCTGCTGGTGCAAAAAGCGCAGGAAATCGGAGGCGGTCTTCCCATGTTCTTTACCGGCGACTTGAATTCCACGCCGACTTCGGACCAGGTCAAATACCTTTCTTCCGGGAACGATCTGGTGAAGAATGCGTTTTTTGCGACAACCAACCATAAAGGACGGGAATACACCTATTACGGCTATAATCTGGATACGACATCCGGTTCCCAAATCGACTACATTTTTGTGCCGAAACAAGCCGCCGTCAATTCCTATTGGTGCATTGACGACGACATGGAGGAGCGGATCTACTCTTCAGACCATTTCCCGATCATGGCCGTCGTGACGCTGCCGTGACGGCCGCCGGTAAGGAGCGGCATGGCGCGGCTCAGAGCGCGGAGAGTAGCTGGAAAATCAGTAATCCCAAATAATTGCCGGCAGCATAGCCGATGATGCCGATAGAAAGCCCCGGGACCAACATTCCGGGGTTTTTCATGGCGGTTGCAATCACCGGAACGAAGGGCGGGGAGTTGATGTAGGCGACGGAGGTGATGACCATGGTATCCGCATCAATCCGCAGCAGCCGGCTCAGCAGCGTGTGCAGGAGCAGCGAGCCGAAAACGATGAACGTCAGGTACAGGAAAACGTACAGGCTGCCGGACAGGTCGATGCGGGAGAAGTCCGCCATCGAGGCGACCACGATACTGAAGACGTAGATGCAGTACATGCCGATGTCGTTGCTGTACGGGAGGGTACGGACGGGTTGGATGAAAGAGACGCCGATGCCGGCCGTCGTCAGCAAGAGGATGAAGACGACCATGAAAATGTCGCTTTCCGTCATGCTGTTGACATAAGTAGCTGCCAGATAGGAGATTCCGAAGATCAGCAGGGCGATTCCCAGGGAAGCGGCTCCGCTCCGCAGCCCCTTGCGCGAGGCGAGTCCTTCGAAAGGACGCCGTTCTTCCTCCGGTGCGTCCGATGCGGCCGGGGAGGCAGGGCCTTTGTATGGCAGGATCCTGCGGAAAAGCCGGATGCCGACGGAAACCAGGAAGACCAGATAGAGGAAACTGATGACCATGTCAGCCGTATTGGCGAGGATGAAGGTTTCTTCCCGGACGGAAAGCATCTTTTGGATGGAGGCCATGTTCACGGTTCCGCCGGTGTAGGTCCCGGTCATCATGGCGCCGACCTTGGCCCCATAGAGCGGGTCGTCGGCCGGGGACATCCGTGCGCCGAAGAGCAGGTATCCGCCCACGACGGCGATAATGACGGCCAGCATGCCGAAAAGCATGGACAGCAATTGGCCCCGGGTGTCGCTGCGCCGGAAGATGCAGCCCGACAGCAGCAGGGGAATGGCCAGGGGAATGGTGATGCTGCTGAGCGCCTCCTGGACGGCGGGAAGCCCCTCCGGGAAGAATGCAATGCCCAGCAGCGGCAGATTCCCTAAAACCGCGCCGAGGACGTACAGGATCAGGATGGGGCCGATACGACCCAATAGCGGTACCCGGCGGCACAGCCACAAAACGAAAACCGGCGCCAGCAGGAAGACGAGCGCCGGTACGGCATAGGATAGGATCACTATTTCTTTTCTTTCTGGAGTTTGTCGACGATGGAGTTGATGTCGCTGTTCTTCATGCCGAGGACGTCCTTGAGGAAATCCTTGAAGGCGGACACATCCTTGTCGAAAATGTCTTTCAGGCCGCCGGCATAGGCGGGAATGATGTCCTTGAGGTCATAAATCACGCCCAGGGACTCTTTCAGTCCGTATTTGACCAGCAACGCATGATACCGGCCGATGGCGTCCATGGCGACCCGTTTCTCCGCGCTGGTATACGTGCGGTAGTTCCGGATATAATCCTGCAGGAGCTGTTTGTATTTATGCGTGGATACTTCCCAGCGGCGAAGGTTGTAGTGTTCCGCCCACCGTTCGGTACGGTTGACAAAGCGGTTCAGCCGGGCCGGGGTATGGAACATGGTCGTGCAGCTGCAGGCCAGCATCAGGACAGCGGCCAGCGCGATGAATTTCTTGGCTATTTTCATGGTCATAAGAAGGTTTGTCTGATAAAAGGATGGACTTGTGCGTGCAAGTTACAAATAATTGTGTAATAATTCCCACTGCTCGTCAAAGAGTTTGCGGGTGGCCGCACGGTCTTTCAGCAATTGCTGGAAAGCATGCAGCCGTCCGGCGTTGGGGGATTCCGGAATCCAGAGCTTCAGGTAACCGCCTTCCGCATATTTTTCTGCCATATGGTCGAGGAAGCGCCGCCAATGACCTTCCTTGTCCAGTTCCGGGTAGTGGTTCAGGCCGTACTGGATGGTTCTCCGGACGATGGTCGGGCCGTCGATAATCCGGTCGGCTTCCGCGACAATCCGCCCGTAGATGGTCCTGGGCGCATGGGAGGACGAGGCCCGGTGATCTTCGGCGGCGTCGGCCATGATGTCGATTTGCTCCGGGGTGAAATAGCGGCGCAGGGTGGCATCCTCCCGGATGATCCGTGCGGAGACAATGTGGTGTCTCTCCCGCCCCTCGGCCAGACCGGTATCGTGGTAGGCGGCAATGGTGTAGACCATGTCTTCATCGACGTCATAATGGGTGGCCAGGGCCAGGCTCTGGTCGATGACCGTCCGGACATGATCCTCCTGGTGTGCCGGATCGAAATGGCGGTACCGGGGGATGATCTCCTGCCGGATGTATGTTTGCAGTTCCGGATTCATGGCTATTGGCAGCGTTCGATGAAATGGCGGAACAGGGCGGTCCAGGACGTATCGGTCTGGAGCAGTTTCTCGGGATGGAATTGGACGGCCGTAACCTGGTCTGTCTCATAAGCTTCGACCACGCTGTCCGACGTGCGGGCCGTGATCCGGATGCCGGGCGCGGGCTTTTTGACCGCCTGGTGGTGCGTGGAATTGACCGTCAGGGAATCCTTTCCGAAAACCCGGTGCAGGATGCTGTTCTTTTCGATCCGGATGACATGCAGGGTATCCGCATGGGGAATGGCTCCTTCTACCTGGGTGGGGATGTCCTGGTACAGGGATCCGCCGAGCACGATATTGAATAACTGTGCCCCGCGGCAGATGGCCAGGACCGGTTTCTTGCTGCGCAGGGCGGCGCGGGCGAGCAGCAGGTCGCTGCGGTCCCGGACCGCATCAATGTCGACGGTCTCATTCCAGATGGTTTCGCCGTATTCTGCCGGATCGACATCGGGTCCGCCGGAGAAAACGAAACCGTCCATCCGGCCGATCAAGGCATCCGCTTCTGCTTCCGTCTCAATGGTGGGCATGACAACGGGGATGCCTCCGGCGGCCGTAATGGCATGGGTGTATGTCTTTGACAACGTGGCGTTTCCGGACGCTGTCCGGCCGCAGGAAATCCCGATCAGGGGTTTCCCGGGGTTTTGCTGGCAGGCACACAGGGCCAGCAGCAACAGGGTATAGAGGATTCTTTTCATGGCTACAAGTGGATTTGTCCGGCCATCCGCATTGTCGCGTCCCACCAGCGGTCCGGAAGCAGGTGGTGGAAAAACAGCAGGGTACGGGATCCGAACCCCAGGCGGTAGCGGGTGCGGGGACGACGGCTGCAGGCGGCCTTGACAATGGCCGCGGCGATTTTCTCCGGCTGGGTGAAATAGGAGGCGGAATAGGATTTCCGCATCAGGGAGGCTTCATTGCCGGCCGGCCCCTCATAGGCCGTCCCTTTGGTGGAGGCTTCGAGGTTGTCCGCCGCGATGATGCCCCATTGGGTCCGGATGGCGCCGGGCTCGATGATGGAGACGTTTATGCCCAATGGTTTGACCTCCATCCGCAGGGCATCGCTGAAGGCTTCGACGGCGTATTTGGAAACATGGTACCATCCGCCGAAATACAGCACGGATTTCCCGGCGACGGATGAAACATTGACAATCCGTCCCGATTGCTGGCTGCGCATGTGCGGAAGCACGAGCTGGGTCAGGCGGGCGAGACCGAATACATTGACTTCCAGTTGGCGGCGGGCTTCTTCCATGGAAACGGTTTCAATGGGACCGAAATAGCCGTATCCGGCATTGTTGACCAGGACGTCGATCCGTCCTTCTTCCGAAAGGATCTGCCGGACGCCGGCTTCCATGGAGGCGTCGTCCGTTACGTCCATGCGAAGGGGACGGACTCCGTCCGCATTGATTTTTTCGACCCGCCGGGCCGCCCCGTATACAATGTGGCCCCGGTCGGCCAGCATGCGTGCCGCCTGGAATCCGATGCCGCTGCTGGCGCCTGTGATGAGAATGACTTTTTTGTCCATATGTAGAAAATCCCGGCTGTTTTGAACAAGCCGGGAAATCACTTACAAAAATAGTACCTGCCTAGCGCAGGGCGCGCATCGCATTCAGGACGGCGAGCACCGTGACACCGACATCGGCGAATACGGCCATCCAGAGGGTTGCAAGGCCGAAGACGGCCAGGCAGAGCACGAGCAATTTCACCCCGATGGCGAACCACATGTTTTCCCGGGCGATGCGGAGGGTCCTGCGGGCGATCCGGATCGCGAGGGCGACTTTCGAGGGCTTGTCGTCCATCAGGACGATGTCCGCGGCTTCGATGGCGGCATCGCTGCCCAGGGCTCCCATGGCGATGCCGAGGTCGGCGCGGGCAAGGACCGGGGCGTCATTGATGCCGTCCCCGACGAAAGCGACTTTCCCGTCCCCCAGAAGCGATTCGACCAGCCGGACCTTGTCTTGCGGCAGCAGCGAGGCCCGGTAGCCGTCCAGCCCCAGTTTTCCGGCGACGGCGGAGGCGATGGCTTCCTGGTCCCCGGTCAGCATCATGACGCGGTCGACGCCGGCTGCATGCAGGTCAGCGGTTGTGGCGAAGGCGTCTTCCTTAATCCGGTCCGAGATGACGACATGGCCGGCATATTCTCCGTCCACGGCAACGTGGATGATGGTTCCCTCATGGGTGCAGGGATGCCATGCCGCGCCGGCTTCTTCCATCAGCTTGTCGTTTCCGACGGCGACCAGATGGCCGTTGACGCGGGCGGTCAGCCCTTTTCCGGCGGTCTCTTGGATGTCGGTCACGCTGCAGTCATCCTGTTCATCCGGGTATGCCTGCCGGAGGGCGGCTGCGATCGGATGGGTGGAGTGCCGTTCGACATGGGCGGCCAGGTGCAGCAACTCTTTTTCGTCAATTTTTTCAGGATGCACGGCCGTCACGGCGAATACCCCTTCAGTCAGGGTGCCGGTTTTGTCAAAGACCACCGTCTTGACCTGGGAGAGCGTATCCAGGAAAGCGGCTCCTTTCACGAGGATACCCTTCCGCGAGGCTCCGCCGATTCCGCCGAAGAAGGTCAGGGGAACCGAAATAACGAGGGCGCAAGGGCAGGATACGACCAGGAACATCAGGGCACGGTAAATCCATGTCGCCCAGGCTCCGGTCAGCAGGGAGGGGACAAGGGCCAGCAGAACGGCCGCTCCTACGACGACGGGAGTATATACGCGGGCGAAGCGGGTGATGAAGTGTTCGCTCCGGGATTTGTTTTCAGCGGCATGCTCCACCAGTTCCAGGATGCGGGCGGCCGTGGATTCTCCGGCAACCTTGGTCGTGCGGATGCGGAGAACGCCGGACAGGTTGACACAGCCGGACAGGATCTCGTCTCCTTCGCCGACTTCCCGCGGGAGGCTTTCCCCGGTCAGGGCGACGGTGTCCAAATTGGATTTCCCTTCCAGGACAACCCCGTCCAGCGGCACTTTTTCCCCGGGAGCGACGAGGATGGTTTCTCCGATTGCAACGGATTCCGGTGCAACGGTCTGCCATGTTCCGTCGCGTTCGACCTGCGCCGAATCAGGCCGGATATCCATCAGGTGGGCGATGCTCTTGCGGGAGCGGCCTTCCGCGATGCCCTCGAACAATTCGCCGATTTGGAAGAAAAGCATGACAAAGACCGCCTCGGGGAACTGGGTGGCGGCCTGGGGAAGGAATCCGATGGCCAGGGCGCCGAGGGTGGCGATGCTCATCAGGAAATTCTCGTCGAGGGCTTCTCCGTGCAGGAGGGCTTCTGCGGCTTCTTTCAGGGTGTCCCAGCCGACAATCAGGTAGGGTACCAGATACAGCAGCAGGTATTGCCAGGTGGCCCAGGCCGTATTCTTTTCGATAAGGACGGCGGCGATGAGCAGGATGCCGGCCAGGATGATTTTTACGATGCGTTCCCGGGCGCCTTCTTCCTCATGATGATGCTCATGATGGTGCTCGTGATGATGCTCGTGCTCGTGATGGTGTTCGTGTGACATGGGAATCTTGTTTCTCACCGGCAAAGATACCCTGTCCTGTTTGCAACTGGGTTGCAAATACGCGAAGGAAAAGGTAAATTTGTCAGTCAGCTTCTAAGAAAGATCAGATCATATGGAAAAAGTGAGATTTGGAATTGTCGGGACCGGGCGCATCAGCGACTGGGTCCTGGCCGGAGCCGTGGAGGATCCCCGCTTCGAGGCCGTGGCGGTCTGCTCCCGGAAGGAAGAAACGGCGCAGCTCTTTGCACGCAAGCACGGAATCCGCCTGTGTTTTACGGATGTGGAGGCCATGGCGGCCTGTCCGGAGGTAGATGCCGTATACATCGGGACGCCGAACCATACCCATGCGGATATCGCCGTCCGGTGCCTGGCCAAGGGAAAGCCTGTCTTGTGCGAGAAACCCTTTGCTTCCTCGGCTTTCGAAGCGCGCCAAATGGTGCAGGCAGCCCGGGAACAAGGCCTTCTGCTCATGGAAGCGATGATTTCGACACTCAATCCCAATTTCTTGAAGGCCAAGGAGATGCTGAGCCAGATCGGCCCGCTTCGCAGCTACACCTCCCATTTCTGCCAGTATTCTTCCAAATATGCGAAACTGCAGGAGGCGATTGCGGAGGGAAATCCGGCGAAACTGGCTCCGGTCTTCAATCCGCTCTGCAGCGGCGGTTCCCTGTTGGATATCGGCATTTATACCATTTATCCGATGGTCGTCCTGCTGGGAAAACCCGAGCGGATCGATTCCTGTCTGCAGACTGTCGGGGTTCCGTCCGGTGACCCGCGGTTTGCCTGCGTGGACGTGCAGGGAACGGCCCAGTTTGCCTATCCGGGCCTGTCTGCTTCTGTCCGTTTCTCGAAAGTGGCGGATTCCTTCCTGCCGACAGAAATCGCCGGAGAAGGGGGGAACCTCCTGCTGGACAAGATGCACATCTGCCGCAAACTCACCTTTGTGCCCCACGGGGCGCCGCAGTCCGGCCGCGGGGAGGACATGCCGGGAGAAGA
Source organism: uncultured Bacteroidia bacterium (assembly GCA_902796455.1). Classification (GTDB taxonomy): domain Bacteria; phylum Bacteroidota; class Bacteroidia; order Bacteroidales; family UBA932; genus Cryptobacteroides. The sequence continues at coordinate 10,759 of CADBPH010000154.1, read as the reverse complement.
CATTACCTGTCCGCCGTTCAAGGATGAGTATACCGCCGAGTTCACGCATTTCATCGATTTGTTCCTGGCAGGGGAAAAAGAATCTCCGGTGAACAGCCTGGATGCTTCCGTCGCGGTCATGGAGATTCTGGATGAAATCCGGCAGCAGGCCGGTGTGCGCTATCCTTCAGATCGTTTCTGACAAAAAAGTTGATAACTTTCTGTGTGGAGTGCGGCATCATGTCGTCAAAATGATTATATTTGTTCACCAAAAGATAATTCATTCAACCTTTTAAATTGTTTTTATTATGGCATCCCTTTCTGATTTGATTCTCCAGCAGGTGAAATCTGCTGCAGGAAGTGTGGATATTCCTTCCAATGTCCAGAATGAAGTTCTTGGCGGATTGGCTGATTCCATTTTCGGCAGCCTCAAGCAGACAGCTGTCCAGCCGGGCGGTATCGACCTGATCAAGAACCTGCTCAAAGGCAAGAGCGATGTGGCTTCCAGCCCTGTTACCTCGTTGGCAACCAAGTTGTTCTCTACCAACATCCTGAAAAAGCTCGGCCTGGGCTCTGTCCTGGGTGCAGCCCTGACGGGCCTGATCCCCAAGATCCTCGGCGGTATGAGCAACATCTTCACGGACAAGGACGGTGACGGAGATGTCGATCTGAATGACATTCTCCTGACGCTTGCCGGTGCCGGTACGGCGAAGAAGCAGACTTCTGCCGGCGGCGGTCTTCTGGGCGCAGCCACCAGCATCCTGGGCGGTCTTCTGAAGAAACGTTAATCGGGAAGCAACTGACGAATCAGGAGGCTGGCCAGAATTTTTTCTGGTCAGCCTCCTGATTCGATTCGTGGCGATCTTTTTCCAGCTGACCGGATGATAGGAACGATTGTCAATACCGGATGCATCCTGGCGGGCAGCCTGCTGGGCGGCCTGCTGAAAAAAGGCTTGCCCGAAAAGTACACCCAGGCGCTGTCCGACGCCATGGGCCTTGCAGCCATTGTCCTGGGTGTCAATTCTTTTGTCCAGAATATTCCCCACAGTGAGTTTCCGGTCCTTTTCATTCTCAGCCTTGCATTGGGCGGGATAGCCGGTACGGCGCTGGACCTGGATGGCCGTGTGAACCGGTATCTGTCAGCCAGAACCGGGGAAGGACTGGCCCATGGACTGGTTTCCGCTTCTCTCCTTTTCTGCGTGGGAACGTTCTCCATCGTCGGCCCCGTCATGAGTGCCCTGAAGGGCGACAATACCTTTCTGTATACCAATGCGACCCTGGACCTGGTGACTTCTGCGGTCTTTGCAACCACCTATGGATTCGGCATCATGCTCTGTGCGCCGATTCTCTTCTGCTGGCAGGGCCTGTTCTATCTGATTGCCACGCTGGCTGCTTCCAGTCCCTTGCTGCAGGGGCCTTTGGTCAATGAACTGGCCGTCGTCGGCGGCGTACTGATCGTCTCTTCCGGACTCTCCATCCTGAAACTGAAGGATTGCAAGACCCTCAATTTGCTTCCGGCCCTCCTGGTTCCGGTCCTTTGGTACTTGATCAAAGGCTGGATATTGTAGTTTATCTGCAAGTTTCGTAAATTTGCAGTTTGTAAGTCAACCGAGATGACACTACTTTGCATATTCCTGTTCGGAGCGATGGCGATCTCTTTCCTGTGTTCGCTGCTCGAATCCGTATTGATGTCGACACCGATTTCCTTTATCTCCATGAAAGAGGAGGAAGGGGACCGGAATGCCACGCTTTTTGCAAAGATGAAAACCAATCCGGACCGTCCCCTGGCGGCGATCCTGACGCTCAATACGATCGCCAATACCATCGGTGCGGCCGGCGTGGGCCGGCAGGCCACCCTGCTCTTCGGCAGCGAATGGTTCGGGCTGGTTTCCGCCATCACGACCATCCTGATCCTGGTCTTCTCGGAGATCATCCCCAAGAACATCGGCACCTCCCACTGGAAGGGATTCCTTTGGCTGTCCCGGGTGATGAAGGGGCTGATTTTCATCCTTTATCCGATCGTGCTCCTCATTGAGGCGCTCAACCGTTCCATCGGCGGCAACGAGGCCGACACCTCCATCAGCCGGGAAGAGGTTTCAGCCATGGCGAATATCGGAGAGGAAGAAGGGGTCATTGACACGACGGAAAACAAAGTGATCCAGAATATCATCAAGTTGGATGACATCAAAGCCTACGATGTGATGACGCCCCGCGTGGTGGCGGCCATTGCCTCGGAAGACATGACGCTCAAGGATTTCTATAAGAACGACTCCTTGTCCCATTACTCCCGGATTCCGGTCTACAAGGAGAGTCCCGAATTTATCTCGGGGTACATCATGCGGTACGACGTGCTGGAGAATCTGGCCGAAGACAAATTCGACACCCTTCTGGGCTCGGTCAAACGTCCGATCGCCGCGTTCAATGAAGAAACCTCCGTCAGTGACATCTGGGAGGCGCTGTTGAAATCCAAGGACCAGATTGCCTTGATCATCGATGAATATGGCTGCTTCCAAGGAATTATCACGCTGGAAGATATCATTGAAACCATCCTCGGGATGGAGATCATCGACGAGCATGATACCATCACGGACATGCAGCAATATGCCCGGGAACGCTGGCAGCAGCGCCAGAAACAGTACAAACAGATAGAAATCCCGGATTAATCTGCGTCCGGGGCGCTTATTCGTGTTTCAGGGTAATCAAGATGACCCCGTTTCCGCCCTGGCTTCCGTACACGGCAGCACCGGCGTCTTTCAGAACCGATACGCTCTCGATTTCGTAAGGACTCAACCCATCCACATTGTCAACAGGAGAGCCGTCCACCACAATCAGCGGCGCTGTATTGCCCATGAAGGACATGGTTCCCCGGATAACGAACTGGTAACTGTTTCCGTTGCGGATGACACCCAGTCCGGAGCATTGGCTCGCCAAGTACTCATAGATGTTGGAAGTCGCCATCACGTCGTCATTCTCGTTTTTGATCTTGGAGACGGAGGTGGTGGTGTTTTTCCGGTCGATGGAGCCGTAGCCGATATCGACTTTCTCACCGTCTTGCCGTGCGGCAACATGACCCGTGCCGCATGACAAGACGATAAATAGGAGCGGAATGATTGTGGCGAACCGTTTCATCGCTTTCGCTTAAAACGTGTCGAGCAGCGCGAAGACCTGCGTACGGACTTCTTCAATGGTCCCGGTGCCGTCGATTTCGGCATATTTCCCGGCTTTCTGATAGAAATCCACGAGCGGTTCTGTCTTCTCGTGATACGTCTTGATCCGGTTGTTGATGGTCTCGTCGGAGGCGTCATCGGCACGCCCCTCGATCGCCGCGCGGTGCCGGATGCGTTCCTTGATCATCTCGTCGGGAATCATGATGGACACGACGGAAGTGACGCATTCATTCCTTTTTGCGAGCATCTGGTCCAGGGCCTTTGCCTGTGCTGTGGTACGGGGGAAACCGTCCAGCAGGAAGCCTTCGACACCCTGGGTTGACTGGAATTTATTCTCAATCATGCCCTCGACAACCTCGTCGGGAACCAGTTCGCCTTTATCAATGAGCGCCTTGGCCTGGAGACCGAGGGCGGTCCCGTCAGCAATTTCCTTCCGGAGCAATTCTCCGGTAGAGAGGTGGCAGAGATGATATTTTTCAGCCATGGCTGCGGCCTGCGTGCCTTTGCCGGCTCCGGGAGGCCCGAATAGAATGTAATATTTCATGGTTTGAATGGATTTGTCTTCTACATGGTAGTCCGGCTCGGGATCCAGGACATAGATGTCCTTGAAGTTCCGGCCGAGTTCATCGTAATCCAGTCCGAATCCGACAATGAAGTCATTGGGAATCTCCATCGCGACGTAGTCCAGCGGGATGTCCTTTTTGTAGACCTCCGGTTTGAGCAGCATGGTGCAGATACGGACTTCCGAAGCGCCGCGTTCCCGAACGATGTGCACCAGGTCCTCGATCGTGTGTCCCGTGTCCACGATGTCTTCCACGATGATGACGCGTTTTCCGCGCACGTCCCCGGTCATCCCCATCACTTGGCGGACTTTCCCGGTGGATTCCGTTCCCTGGTAGGATGAGAGCTTCATGGAAATCAGCTCGCAGTTGAAATCGAGCCGCTTCATGAGTTCGCCTGTGAAAATGATCGATCCGTTGAGGACGCACAGCAAGACCGGCACATCGGTGCAGCCCGCGAAATCGGCGTTGATCCTCTGTGCGACGGCATCGATTGCCGCTTCAATCTGTTCGTTGGAAATGAATGGTTTGAAGGATTTGTCGAGAAGGGTGACCCTGTTCTTCATATCGAATGTGGATTAAAGTCTTGCTAAGTTAGTCATTTCTTTGTTAAAATTCAGAAAAATATAGATATGTTTTCGACTTCCCGGTCCACTTTCCCTTGGCGGATGGGATGCAGGCGGCCGATCTTTGCCGGGAAGACCGGAGGAGGATCAGGAAAGAAAGGAGGGACAGATGCGGAAAGGGGCTTGGATCATCGCCGTTGCGGCGGCTTGTTGGGCGGGGCGGACAGGTCGGGCCCAGGAGCGGGAGGATTTCCTGCAGGCCGTCATGATGTTGACCGGAGCCGCTTCGGTCGAGGTACTGGACGAATCGGAAATCGAACAATACCGTCCCTGGCTGGCCCGCCCCCTGGATATCAACCTGGCCAGCGCCACGCGCTTGCTGTCCTGCGGCTTATTTACGCGTTTCCAGGCGGTTTCCATCCTGGATTACCGCCAGCGGCACGGGGACATCCTTTCCGGGGCCGAACTGGCATTGGTGGATGGTTTCTCAGAAGCGGTCGTACGCGGATTGTCGCCCTTCCTGTCGTTCTATTCGAAATCCCTGCCCGGGGAAACAAGAGTCGGCATGCGGGGGGCAGGGGAAGCGGCCGGAAGGGTCGGTCTCCGGAGTGATGACTGTCAAAGCTATGGCATCAAGGCAAAAGCCGCCTTCGGACGGGAGGAGGTCTTCTTCTCCCTGAAAAAGCCCTTCACGGACCGGCTCGCCCCGCCATCGTTCTGTTATGCCCATTCGGGTCGGAAGCATCTCGGAAAAATGGTTTTGGGATCCTTCCAGGCCCGTTTCGGGCAGGGACTGGCCCTGTGGTCCGGATTCTCGATGAGTGGTTTGCAGACCCCTTCTGCTGCATACCGCCGTCCCAGTGGACTTTCGCCTTCCTGGGCGGCCGATGCCTTGAAGGGGGTGGCTGCGGACTGGACTTTCGGGCGGACGGTTCTGTCTGTTTTCTCCGGCGTAACGCCTTCCATGCTTCCCGGCGCGAACCTGACTTGGTACGGAAAGCATTTCCAATGCGGAACGACGGCATATTACAGTGCGGGAACAGGCACCGGCCTGGTTTCGGTGGATGTCCGGATGTGCCTGCGGGGAACGGAACTCTTTGCGGAAGCGGCCTCATCCGGCGGGTGTCCTGCTTTCCTGGCAGGGGTTTTCTGGCCCATGGGGGAGTCCAGGGCGTCCTGTGTCGTCCGTGGATATCCGGCCGCTTTTTCCGGACCGTTGTCCGGCCCGCTTCGCAGCGGATCGAAAACGCAGGATGAAATGGGGCTTTCCCTGGGGTGGGAGAAAGGCGGAAAGTCTTTTCTGGCAGATTATTGCATGCATCCGGAGGCCGGGAAGCGGCAATTGCTGGCCCGCTTGTCCTATCCGGTTGATTTGGGAAAGGGGAATGCCCTGCAGGTCCGCGTGTCGGGAAAATGGAAGCGCGCAGACCCGCAGTTGCGGGCGAATGCGCGTGTGGATTATATCCGCGAGCGGGGTTGCCGGAAGACGACCTGGCGTTCGGAAGCGGTCTATTGCCGTTCCGTGGGTTTGCTGACCTATTGGGAGGAAGGGTGGAAAGGGGAGCAGGCCGCCGTTTTCCTGCGCGGAACCCTGTTCCGGACCGATCACTGGGATGACCGGATTTATGTGTACGAGCGGGATGCCCCGGGGAATTTCAATGTCCCGGCCTATTATGGGAGGGGGTATGCGCTTTCCGCCGTCGGATCGTACCGGAAGCGGGTCGGCCCCGTGCGGGTCCGCTCGGACGTGCGCGCGGCCTGGAAAGATTATCCATGGTCCCGGCGGGCCCAGTTGCAACAAAAGCCCGGCCGGGCCGAGCTTTTGCTGCAACTTCAGGTGAGTTGGTAAAAGGATTTGTGTATTAACTGTCTAAAACAGGATGGACAGGGCTGTGACCGTGGCGATCCGAGCCCCCGCTTCCGCCTCGGCGGCATCCAGTTTCAGGGACAATTCCGCATGGCTTTGTTTCCCCGCCGGGAAGTTCCAGGCCACGGTCATCTGCTGGACGAGCCGGTCTGATGCAAGTACCTTCCAGTCATGGGGATACCAGGTCGCGGCCGGGGCATTGCCGGGATGGATTCCTTCGTACAGGTATGCCCCCGAGAGGTTTTTGACCGCTCCCGCGCGGAGGCCGACCCGCAGCGACATGCGCTGTCCGGCCGGGAAAATCCGGTCCGCGCCCAGTTTGCCATGTACATTGGAATAGGCAAATCCGGCTTTGGGCAGGGCGTACGTATCGTCTTTGCGGTCATATCCCAGGTCCGCATGAACTTTCCACAGCCAGGGATCCGTTCCGATATATTTGTCATACGCCGTCCGGATGCGCAAGGTCCGGAAGTCGCATTGCGGGATCTCCGCACGGACCTCCCAGATCCCTTCTGCCGTATTCCAGACCGTCGTCGGCTCGATACCGGTACATTGGGCATAGGTGCCCGAGAGCGTCAGGATATTCCCGGCTCCCCAGACGGCCGTCATTTTCCCTTCGAGTTCCAGCCGCCGCGTCGTCCCTTGCAGGCGCGGTTGCGTCGCACTTTCCTGGATGCGGGACCGGTCATGGCGGGCCTGCACGTCGGCCAGAAGCTGCGTGCCGGCATCCTCCCATCCCCATTGCAGGCCTCCTCCGAATCCTTCACTTCGGAAGTACAAGGTACTCAATCCGTTGGATCCGACGACGTCGTTGAGGAAATTGCCCAGTCCCTTGAGCAGGAAGACGGGCTGGATGACCGTTGAATTGCTGATGGTCGGTGTCGCGCGCACGAATGTCCTGGAATACAAGCCGTTCAATCCGATCCGATGCGTCCCGGCCTTCAATACGAAGCCGGGTTGTACGGTGACACTGTAGTGATAGGATTCGGAACGCGGGTCATTTTGTTTCGCCGCGATCTTGTCTGTATACCGGACAGCAATCCCGCCTGTAAGGGCCTCTCCGGCCAGGGGTATGGCGGCTTTGAACGCCATGTCATACGCTTGTTTCTTCCAGGTACTGGCTACGCTGTCCGCCACCGTGTAGAGGAACCGTTCGTCGAACGGGTCGTACAGGACCGTGTTGAAGGAGGAACCGTGGTCGGCGATATTGTCATACCGGAATTCCCCCCACAGCAGGACCTTTCCTACCTTCCGGGCACCCTGTGTGTCAAAACGCAGATCGCGGACATGCGCTCCTTCCGGATAGCGCCGCAACGCGCCGTCTTCGTGCTTCCAGCTGAAGTCCACCGTATTGTACGGGAGGACAGGCCGGACGGTCAGGCCGGCGGCATTTGCGCTGGAAAACCAGGGCGTCTGGTCGGCCATCCGGTCGAGTTGCGCCTGGCTGCGTACCGCGGTCTGCTGGGCTCCTGCCAGGAGAGGCAGGAGCAGCAAGGCCAGGAAGAGGGAGCGTTTCAACATGCTACTGGGCTGTTTTCCAAGAGCTCCAGGAAGGACGTTTGGCTCCGCCCCTGCGGATCTCGGGTTTCGCGTTGACTTCGAAGTCTACGGATGAATTGTTGGTATCCTGATAGATAACACGACCGTCGGAAGCATAGCCGGCAGTTTTGCGGACGATGCTCTGGTTTCCGCCTGTCGTTGCGCACCAGACCTTTCCGGCATCCAGCACATTGACGAGTTTTTTGTCTGTCGTCTCGTTCTTGACGCACTCGACCGCATCCAGCACATCGCTGATGAGGACTTCCTGTCCGTAGTTATTCGCCTTGTTGGATTCCAGGTATTCGCCGTCTTTGCGGAGACCCTCGGAGGGGTAGAAGAGGGCCCATGCCGTGCCGACAAAGTTTCCGAGCTGGTTGCCCAGGCCGCTTTCCTTGACCGTGCAGCGGAGATTCAGGTTAATGGCATTGGCATCGGTCTGACCGCCCTTGTCAATGTATTTCTGGCAGATGGCTTCGAATTCAGCCGTGGACAGGTCCAGCGTGTTCGCCGTTGCAGCATGGTTGATGGCAGAAGCGGCGATAATGCAGGATTCGCCCGGGGCCAGGGGATACTGGGTTCCGTTTCCGGGAATCTGCCAGACATACGTTCCGATGAAGATATAATCCTGGACCGGATGTTTCAGATTGGCGGCCTGTGCAGAGAAATCGAAGGTCGTGGCTCCGAGCGGGTCTCCCAGGCAGATGCCATCGAGATAGACGGTTGCGTCGGAGTTGTTGTAAATCTCGAAGAATGTGTCTTTCAGATACGTGCTGGTCTTGCCGGATTCGTTGGGGAGCGTCTTGGTGGCATTGTAATGGATTTCCTTGAAAATCAATGCCGAAGCTTTTGTTGCAGCGACGCTGACCTTGATGGCGTCCACGACGGTGGCGTCCAGGGTGACATTGCTGGCCGTGCCGATATAGTTGTACGTGCTGCCGCCGAGGGTTCCGTTGGCCTGGGCCGTGATGTTGTAGATGCCCGGAACGATGTCGCTGACAGCCACCGAGGTGCCATCGGTCGTGTACGCCACGGTCTGGCCGGTACCGACATTGTTGAGGGTCACGTCGTAGCTTCCGGGTGACGGGGCTTCGCCCAGCGCACTTTCGTCAATGGTGATGGTTCCGGAGAAGGTCTTGACCGGTTCTTCTTTCTCCTTGCAGGAGGAGAGCAGGGCCGCGGCCGTCATGACGGCCAGCAGGCTGGTTGATAAGATTCGTTTCATAAGATAAATTACTTTAATTTGATTTTCAGTTCAAATCCGAAATACATCGGATTGTTCAGCTCCGTGAAGGTCCCCTTGGTAATTTCCGAGGGGTCCAGCGGACGCGAGTTGAAGAGGTTGTTGACGTAGAAGGAGGCGGTCAGGATATTCCGGAACTCCTTGGATACGTTCAAGTTGAAGACGACCGTGCTCCGGGTCCGGCTGGTAATGAACCGGCTTTCGGAACGAGGGTCCAGCATGTATCGGAACGTGTCATCCGACGCCATCTCCGCGGTAAAGGGATGGACGGCGCCGTCTTCGCGGGAGATATACCGGGAAGGCATGGTGTCATTCCCGATTTCAGTCCAGTTGCAGGTATACAGGTTCAGCTGGGTGGACAGCGTCACGACGAAGCCGATAGACGGAATGTTGTGGGTCGTGCGGAGTGTCGTGACCGACTTTTCATGGTGGTACTGCCAGGTCCGGGGCTCATAAATCCCGACATGGCTGTAAATGTTGCTGCCTCCCTGCATGTTCTGGTCGAACGTGAGGCCGTTGGAAGAGGTATTGGTGTGCATCCAGGCGCCGCTGAGGAAAAAGGCCGTACGGATGGCATCGAAACGCCCGAGATCCAACTCGTATTCGACGCCATGGTGGTGTTCGGAAGCGGTATTCAGCGGGGTGTAGTAGGCGAAGAACCGCCGGGTGTCGAGGGCCTGGGTGAACAGCGGCTCTCCGTCTGTCCCATGGCCGGCCAGGGTCCAGGTCCGGTAAGGCATCAGGCGCCAGGAATCGAGCGATGTCCCGAAGGTATAGCCATTGTCCAGCCGCTCATTGTAATACGTGATGCCCAGGCGGCGTTTCTCGCCCAGCTGTACATCCAGGCCGATCTCTGCCTTGTGGTTCAGGGCGAATTCCAGCGCCGGATTCTCCGTGTCGAAGATATAGGTGGTGGCCATGACAATCCGGTCCGATGCGGCCGCCGCTTCGCTGTTGTTGATGTTGATCTGGTCGTAATAGGACCGGTTGGGATACAGGTAAGCTGTCGTCGGCGCCTTGGCCGTGACCCCGTAACCGCCGCGCAGCGACAGCACCCCGGGAATCAATTCAATCCCGGCATTGATGCGCGGTGCGACGGCCGTCCGGCCGGCAATGTGGTCCATCCGGACGCCTGCGGTCAGGTTGAAGATACGCGAGAGGAGGGAAGTCCGGAAGGTACTTTCTGCGAAAAGGCCCAATTGATTGACGAAGGGGATTTCGTACAGCGGTCTCGGCCGGAATCCGGCTTCCGCATTTCCGGTATGCTGGGGTGGCGTCCCTTCCGGGTAAATCAGTCCGTCTCCCAGGTTCCCGTCCGACTTGAAATCGGCGCCGAGCAGGATTTTCTCACTGGTTTTCCCCCAGCTTCGGTACAGGTTCAGGGTGACTTTTCCGAAGGTATTGATCTCCTTCCCGTAGAAGTCGTACCGGGAGAAATAGAAATAGGGAAGCATGATCGCGTAGGCGTCCTGACCGTTTTGGAAGGCAGTCAGTTCTTTCCCGTCGGTATCATGGACATGCAGCCCTTTTTCATTGGCGACAGTCGTCCCGTCCACCATGTTCGTGGAATAGATAGAGACGGCGTTGGTGTAATCCTGCTCGTGGTATGACTCCTTGTAAGTGAAGCTGTTGGAAAGGTCATACCGCAGGGTCTTCAGCCAGCCTTTGTTGATGTTCCAGGTCCCGTTGGCGCTCAGCCGGTAGCCGAGATTCGTCCCGCCGGTCGCCAGGGAGGACCGCTCGTCGTCAGGGTTCCGGTTCCGCGTGTCCTTGCCAAAGCGCAGGTCCAGGGAAACGGAAGAATTCAGCGCGCCGAAACGCCGGGTCCACATCGACTTGAG